>DATBKA010000037.1:0-1559 GCA_036556105.1 Ilumatobacteraceae bacterium
AACTTCCATGAGGGCAACCTTGCGGCGCACGGCAACGTCGTTGCCATCGACCAACGTGACATTGGCCCGCAACGCGTCGAGATCACCCACGAACTGCGCCGCGACCCCTCTGGATGCGTCGCCGGAGAGCACGAACACACGGCGTCCCGCATCGGCGAGATGGCTGACCACATCGGCGACGGCGACTTGGTCGAGTTGGCCAAGGGTGGTCTGCACGTTGCCCAACTCCAGCTGCAAGTGCCGGCTCAGCGAGTCGTGAACGGCCGGGTCACGGATCCGTTCCGCCGCGGGTCGCAATTGGTTGGCGAGGTCCTGTTGCACAGACGCTTGCAGGGCGCTGAACCCCTCATAGCCGAGCTTGGTGGCCAAGCGCACGACAGTCGCCGCCCCTGACCCCGCTCCCTCGGCCAACTCGGCAACGGTACCGAAGGCGACGAGCTGCGGATTGGCCAGCACCACCTCGGCGACGCGCCGCTCGGCGTTGGTGAGGCTGCCACTCGCCCGGCCAATGCGGTCAGCCACTTCCACGGGCGGGCAGCATAATCGTTCCGGCTCAGTTGAGCCGTTTGTTCCCGACCTCGACCACCGTGAAACCAACGTTCCTATACCGGTTCACCAGGGATGACGGCGCCACCGGGTGACATACGCCATCCTCGCCCGACGCCAACGCGAATTCCTTGCAACGTGCAATTGACTCTCTCTCGGCGCCGATTTAGTCTGGCCGTGCTCGCCTCATGGGTGGCCCGAACGTTGGGCGGCGCAGCGACTTGTACGACCGCAACGAGTTTGCAACGAGGGGGTTTGACATGGCCGCGGTGGAGATCTTCTTCCATCGAGTGCTCACGGACGATCGCTGGATGAACCAGGCGGCTTGTAAAGGTCTCACCCATCTCTTCTTCCCTCCGCCCGCCGAGCGCCCACAGGCTCGCGACCGACGCGAGGCAGCGGCGCGAGCCGTGTGCTCCGCCTGCATCGTGCATACCGCCTGCCAGGAGTACGCGCGGACCAATCACGAATACGGATTCTGGGGTGGCGAGAGCGAAGACGAACGCCACTCCGCCGGGTACCGGCTCATCGCACCGATCGGTGTGCGAGCCCGCAACGTCGGCTGACGCAGCGCATACGATCGCCGCATGAGCGGCGCGATCTCCCACCGCGAGGCAGTCGACGCGGCGTGGGACGCGTACGGAGACGGTCGATCGATCGTCGCCGCGGATGACGTCAGCGCCAACGTCTCCACCAACCGCGTCTATCGCATCCATCTCGACGACGCGTCGACGGTGGTGTGCAAGGTCTCGTCGTATGGGTCGTACTTCCTCTTCGTCGAGGATCATCAACAGCTCGACCGATGTGCGCGACTGCTGCGCCCGACCCGATTCAACGGCATGCTCGCCGAGGCGTGGCGCCACGACGGACGCATCTTCACGTGGTACGACCAGCACATGTGGGCTGTCTTCTACGACGACGTCCCACGCCGCGACCTCTTGCCCCGCGTCCTCTCCGCCGACCAGGTCACCAACCTCGCCACCGAGATCGCCCAGTTCCACCTCGAATGCACG
>DATBKA010000038.1:0-3011 GCA_036556105.1 Ilumatobacteraceae bacterium
TGTCGTGGCTCGACTTGCGCTCGGTCACTCCGCACGTCGACCTGCTCTCGTTGTCCGCGCACAAGTTCGGCGGTCCGAAGGGGGTCGGTCTGCTGATGGCTCGCGGCGGTGCCGACTTCGAGCCGTTGCTGGTCGGCGGTGGACAAGAACGCGAGCGTCGCAGCGGCACGCACAACGTGGGTGGCATCGTCGCCATGGCCGTCGCCTTGCGTGCTGCCGACGACGAGCGCGAGCGCGAGAACAAGCGCATCGCCACGCTTCGCGACGATCTCGTCGACGGCCTTCAGGCCGAGCTCGACGGCGTCCACGAGACCGTCGAGCGGTCGCGCAAGGTTGCCGGGTCGGCCCACATCTGCATCGACGGGATCGAGAACGAAGCGCTGCTGTACCTGCTCGACGAAGCCGGCGTGTGTGCCAGCGCGGCCTCGGCGTGCGCGAGCGGTGCGATGGAGCCCTCGCACGTCCTGGCGGCGATGGGAGTGCCGCGCCAGCGGGCGCTCGGTGCGCTGCGCTTGACGCTCGGTCGTACGACCACGAACGACGATGTGGCGACTGCCGTCGACGCCATCACCAAGGCGGTGCGCCATCTGCGCGACGGCCGGCCGGCATGAAGATCCTCGTTGCCTTGAGTGGCGGTGTCGACTCATCGGTCGCCGCAGCGGAGCTCGTCGAAGCCGGGCATCGCGTCGTCGGCGTCACGATGCGCCTCTGGGGTGGTGACAGCGACACGGGCTGTTGCTCCGTCGCCGACGTCGACGACGCTCGCCGCGTCGCCCAGCAACTCGACATCGATCACCTCGTCTTCAACTTCAGCGACGACTTCAACGCTCACGTCGTCGACCCGTACGTCGATGCCCATGCACGCGGTGTCACCCCGAACCCGTGCATCGAGTGCAATCGCCATCTGAAGTTCGACCGGTTGCGCGAGCGCGCCGCGCTGCTCGACTTCGATGCCGTCGCCACCGGTCATCATGCGCAGGTCCGCTCGATCGGCCAGCGCCTGTTCGTGCACCGCGGTGCGGATGCCAAGAAGGATCAGAGCTACGTCGTGCACATGCTCGACCAGCGCGATCTGCAGCAGACGGTGTTCCCCGTCGGGCACCTCACCAAGGACGAAGTGCGGGCACGGGCAACGCAGCTCGGTCTGCGCACCGCGGCCAAGCCCGACAGTCAAGACGTGTGCTTCATCACCCATACCGGCGGTCGGGAGACGTTCCTCGGCACCCGCATCCCGTTCCACCGCGGCGCGGTAGTCGACACCGACGGTGTGGCTCTGGGCACGGTGCCGGCGATCGAGATGGTCACGCTCGGCCAGCGCCGGGGCATCGGCCTTCCCGGCGGAGGGCCGAAGCGGTACGTCACCGGCATCGACCGGGCCACGAACACGGTGACCGTCGGTGACGAAGCCTCGCTCTTCCAGACTGCTCAGCAGATTGGCGACGTCACGTGGGCCGACCAGCCAGTCCGGGGTGAGGTGATGGTGCAGTGCAGTGCTCACGGGACAGCGATGGGCGCCTGCCTGACAGGTGACACGGTTGTCTGGCACGAACCGCAGCGTCGTGTCGCTCCGGGTCAGAGCGTGGTCTTCTACGACCCATCGAACAGCTACGTGCTCGGCGGCGCGATCGCTATTTGAGCGCGCTCAAGAACGCGCCTGGTCGCGTTGGCGCGACGAGGAACGACTGCAGGTGCAGCGCGCGCCCGCGAGGGGCGGCCCGAGTCGGTGCCAAGGTCGCCGTCGTCATCGCCTTGAGGGCGACCTCGATCGCGTGCCCTGCCGCGGGGCCGGTGAGATCGGCGGCCTCGGTGCCGGCGAGGGCGAGTTGAACGGCTGCCACATCACGACGCGAAACCATCAGCGTCTCGGCGAGGACGACGTGGTCGTGCACCACGATGCCGGCCGGGACGAGCACCAGCCATCGGCGCGTCAAGACGTGGAACCGCGGCACGACCAGCCAGGTGGCCAGGATGGCCAGCGCGGCGAGGACTGCGCCGGCCACCCATTGGCGCGATGCCAACAGAAGTGGCGCAGTGATCAGCGCCGCGGACCAGATCACGCCGGAGACGACGACTGGCACGAGGAACGCCGCGGGTGGGCGCAGCAGAAAGCGGTGCTCGTCCCCGTACGCCGACGCTTGCACACACTGTTGGCCGAATGCCGCGCTGAACACAACGGTGGCGAACAGCAGCGCTCCCAACACGAACACGATGCCGGCGCCGGAGGGTGCGCCGCCCACCCAGCTGACTGCGGAGACGGCGCACGTCAATGCACTGAGCATCCGCACGAGCGTGAGGCCCAACGCCGATGGGACGACCAGGGTCACGATCCCGAGGCCCCACACGCCCCACCCGCCCGCGGCCAACGTCCACCGCAGCGCGCTGGACCTGGCGTCGACCGCTCCTCCGATCGACCACATCGCTGCGACCGCCGTTGCCACCCACATCAGGCGCGCCGGCCACAGCGCGCTCACTGCGGTGAGCAGGCGTGACGACGGCGAGCGCATTCCCCAACACTTGCCGATCGGTGGTGTCCCAGGCCAAAGACGGCAATGGCCGTTTCGGCTCGTGCCTCACCGGCCGGGAGTGGAACGATGTCGCCCAGGGAGAGTCGGGGTGAATCGTGCTCAGTTGCCGAGTGGCATTGCCACAGGGATCGGGAGCCTTCCTCACCGCGACGCGGCGGCAGCGGCCGGCTTCGCCCTGTCCAGCCTCGGCTTGCCGGCGATCCCGACGCTGCCGAAGCGCTCGCCGGCGGAAGGCATGATCCCGCAAGCGCTGGTCGGGTTGACGGGCTTCACCATCGGTCAGTACGGAAGCATCGCTTTCGACGCCAAGGTCGTCGATCCGCACGCGCCCGTCGTCACGGATCTCAATCACGATGCGTTCGGTGGATGGCGGGCGTTCCTTGCTGCGGCGCATGGACGCGTCGCTCCCGTCAAGTGGCAGTTCGTCGGCCCGGTCACGCTCGGCCTCGCTTTGGCTCGTGCCGGTCTCAGCAGCGAGGTGGCGTT
>DATBKA010000039.1:0-4393 GCA_036556105.1 Ilumatobacteraceae bacterium
CTGGTGGCGGCGAGTGCTGAGAACTCGATCGTGCGCAACTCCAGCAACCCGCGCAATTCGAGCGCCGACGTCGCGCTGCTCGACCTTCCCAAGGACCAGCGGGTCGCCGACGTCGTGCAGCAGTACGTGACTGCCGCAGCACCGCTCGCCAGCCAGATCATCGGCAAGGTCAGCCAAGACATCCTCAACGCCGCGAACACGCTCGGCGAGATCCCGTCCGGCGACGTCATCGCCGATGCCCAGCTCGTCGCAACGCAGCCCGCCAACCTCGGTGGCGCGCAGATCGCGTTCATGAACCCCGGTGGCATCCGCGGCGGCGCCACGTTCGGCTTCCTCTTCGCGCCCTCGGGCGCAGAGGCGCCGGGCGAGGTCACCTACGGCGAGGCGTTCACCATTCAGCCGTTCGGTAACAGCCTCGTCACGAAGACCATGACGGGTGCTCAGATCCGCGACTTGCTCGAGCAGCAGTTCCCCGGATGTGGCGGTCAGACGACGAAGCGGATCCTGCAGATCTCGGTCGGGTTCTCGTACGAGCAGGACCCCGCCGGAGTGGACTGCGCGTCGCGGATCGGGACCATCACGTTGAACGGGTCGGCCGTTCCCGACGACGGCACCACGTATCGGGTCACGATGAACAACTTCCTCGCCGCCGGAGGCGACGGCTTCACGGTGTTCAACCAGGGCACTGACGCGCTCGGCGGCGCTCAGGACATCGACGCTCTCGTGGTCTACCTGGGGTCGTTCCTGCCGGGAACCGTCCCGAATCCGACAGTCGACCGGATCGTTGCCAAGCCGGCGCCATAGGCGGACACGCCGCAATCCGGACCGATCACCCTCACGTTCACTCGTAGGGGTCGTTCGGTTCGGGGATCGGCGTCACGGAGGACGTGACCAAGCGGGGGTTGGCCGCGTCACCGGGCACGAACGTTCCTTCCACTTCCACCCAGGTGTCGCGGGCTGGCACCGGCCCATCCCAACCCACGATGTGGGCGGTCGCAGCCAGGGCGTCGGCGGCACAGCAAGCGATCGAGTACCTGGCGACGAGGAAGCCGTCGGCCTTGGCGGGAGCGACGAATCCGACGAGGCGCACGGTGGCGCCGTTGAAGCTGGCTCCTTCGGTGCCTTCGTAGGCGCGCTGGTCGAACTCGAGAAGCGACATCTCGTGTGGTCCGGACGCTGCATCGAGTTTGGCGTACACCCCGCCGCCGCTGCGCACGCTCACTGCTGACCCGGTGCGGTCGAGCGAGAAGGAACCAAGAGCACCCGGGGCGATCAGCAGCAACGTCAGCACGGGAGCGACGAGCAGCCACGCCGCCCGCTCACCGGTGTGGCCGTGGGCGCTGTGATCGTGTTCGCCACGCCGATGACGCCAGAGCACGACGGCGCCGAGGAGGGCGAGGAGGATGCCCGCGACCGCCAGCCACGGCCCCATGCCGGGCCGCACGTACTGGCGGAACGTGCCTCCGATGGCAAGTCGGGCGAGGAGCACACCGACAACGCCGGTGAGGGTGGCGCCAGCCTCGCGGCTCACAGGAGCAAGGCTCCGACGAGCGCAGCGGAGCCCACGGCGACGCAGAACGTGATCGGTGCGACAAACGCCGTGAACCGGCGACCGAACGTTCCCGCTTGAAGAGCGATCAGCTTCACATCGACCATCGGGCCGACCACCATGAACGCCAGCCGAGCCGTGAGCGAGAACTGCGTCAGGCTCGCCGCCACGAAGGCGTCTGCCTCCGAACAGATCGCCAGGACGACGGCGAGTCCGGCGAGGGCAAGCACGCCGAGCGCTCCGCTGCCACCGACGCGGTCCAGGACGGAACGCGGCACCATCGTCTGCAACGAGGCCGCCGTGGCCGCGCCGATGACAAGAAAGCCTCCGGCGTGCAAGAAGTCATGTTGGGCGGTCTCGACGAACGTGCCGAAGCGAGTCCCTTCGTCACGCTCGTTGCGCCGCGCCTTGGCGGTCCAGTCGTCGTCTCCTTTGGCGATCCACATGAACCCCACCACGCACGCCGCGAGCAAGCTGGCGGTCAATCGGGCAACCACCATCTCTGGCCGTCCTGGGAAGGCGACCGCCGTCGCCACGAGCACGACCGGGTTGACGGCTGGCGCCGACAACAGGAACGTCACTGCCGCGGCCGGGGTCACACCGCGTGCCACCAAACGTCCAGCGATCGGCACCGAGCCGCACTCGCAACCTGGCAGAGCCACGCCGGCTGCCGCGGCGACGGGCACGGCGAGGACGCGACGGCGCGGCAGTGCTCTCGCAAGGACCGCTGGTGGCACATAGGCGGCAATGACGCCGCTGACAGTGACGCCGAGCACGAGGAAGGGCAGGGCCTGCACACAGATGGCGACGAAGATCGTTGCCCAACTCTGAAGCGCTTCGCCGTCGAGCCAGGTGTCGACGAGTGGTCGCGCCACGGCGGCAGCGACGATCAGCGCAACGAGTACCGGCAGCGCCCGCGATTGACGCGGGTGGGCAATCGGCGCGGTTGCCTCGTCGCCGAGCGGACTCGTGACGGTCATTGGCTCACGGTAGCGAAGACCGCGTGCTCAGGAGCAGGCCGGCAGGCCGATCGTCGCGCTGTCGAGGCGCACGGAACCGTTGCGCGCGATCAATCTGCCCAATACCTCGGCGCCGCTGCCGGTCGTGACCGAGCCATCGGCGATAACAGTTCCGACGAATCGCGATCCGGCTCCCACGGTTGCCGACGTTCCGATCCGCCAGTACACGGCGCAGCCAGGCGAGGCGTCGCTCGGCGTGCCGGTCAGTACGATCCGGCTGCCTTCGGCGACGGTCAGCGTTGCTGCGTGGAACACGAAGACCGCGTTGGCATCTCCGCTCGCGTCGAGCGTCAACGTGCCAGTGATCGTGATGCTGTCTGCGCTGTAGGAACCGGGTCGGATCGTTTGCCCGGCCAACTCGGTGTCGGCCAGCGGAGTTGCCGCTTGGGCGTCGATCATTTCCGCCGCCGCGTCGACATCGCCTTGGGCCTGCTTGGCGCTCTGCGCATCGACGATGATCACGCCGGCCGGGTTGTCGGCCGAGGAGATGCCGGCGACGCTGCCGTTGCTGGCGCCGATCCGTCCGCCGATCGTCGAGGCGCCGACTGAATCGACGCCCGTGTTGCCCAACACGGCGAACTGCTCGGCGAGTCCGAGAGTGACCGTACCGGCAGACGCGCTGGGCACGGTCGTCGCCGAGCCCGGAGTTGCGACAGTCGGTGGCCCGCTCGGCGCGCCGGTCGTCGACGTTGCCGCCGTGCTGGTGCCGGGGCCACCTGGACCTGTGGACGCGGTTGAACCGCCCGGTATCGAGTTGGGCGATGAGCCGGAGGCACTGGACGTGTCACTGCTACCAGAGGTCGCCGCGGCACCGCCAGAGGGCGACGACGCACCGGGGACTGACGTCGACTCACCGCCCTGCGCCGACGTTCCGACCGAGGTGGCCGCGCCGTCGGACGAGTCGTCGTCCGACGAGACGATGGCGACGATCGTCACCGCGGCGATGATCACCGCACCGACGGTGAGGGCCAACCACAACCGCGACCGTGGTGGCGTTGCGCCCGGCGGTTCGGCGGCGGGCAGGGTGTCCATGATTCGTCGTCAGGCACCGACGGCGTGATAGCCGCCGTCCACATGGACGATCTCGCCCGTGGTCGCCGGGAACCAGTCGCTGAGCAAGGCAACGCAGGCCTTGGCCACCGCTGACGAGTCGGTGACGTCCCAGCCGAGCGGGGCGCGGTCGTCCCACACGTCCTCGAACTTCTTGAAGCCGGGGATGCTCCGCGCCGCCATCGTCTTGACCGGCCCCGCAGCGACCAGGTTGGTTCTGATCTTCTTGTCGCCGAGGGCGACGGCGAGATAGCGGGACACGCTCTCCAACGCGGACTTCGACACGCCCATCCAGTTGTAGGCCGGCCAGGCCACGGAGTTGTCGAAGTCGAGGGCGACGAAGGCGCCACCATTCGTCATCAGCGGAACGAAGGCGTCGGCCAAGGCCTTCAACGAATAGGCACTGATCTGCAGGGCGATCGACACGTCGGGCCACGTCGGTGCCATGAAGTCGTCGCCGAGGCAGGACTCGGGCGCGAAGCCGATCGAGTGCAGCACACCGTCGACTCGTCCCCACTTCTCGTCCAGCGCGGCGCGCACGGTCTCCAGGTGCTCTGGCACGGTGACGTCGAGCTCGAGGACATCGACAGGCTGGGGCAGCTTGCGGGCGACGCGCTCGGTGAGGCTGCGCGACCGACCGGCGCCGGTCAGCACGACTTGGGCACCTTCCTGCTGGGCGAGCTGGGCGACGCCGAACGCCAACGAGGCGTCGGTGAGCACGCCGGTGATCACGATGTTCTTGCCGTCGAGCAGACCCATTCCCGTGATCGTAGTC
>DATBKA010000040.1:0-5787 GCA_036556105.1 Ilumatobacteraceae bacterium
AGCTGGCGCGCCGCGGCGCGGCGCAGGGCGTCAGCGGGTCGCACCCATTCGCTGGCGATCGTCTCGGTGTCGTCGTGACGTGAGGTCTGCCGGCGCGGCGCGACGGCGATGAAGAAACGGGTGTCGAAGCGCCGGTCGGACTCACCGATCGGAGTGATCCAATGACTGATCCACACCAGATCGGCGGTGGCCGGAGTGAGCTGGTGCTGTTCGCAGAGCTCAGGCAACCCGAGTGTGCCGTCATGCACGGCATCACGGTGGGCCAGCGCTGGGTGTCCGTCGGAGACCGTCTCACCGTTGTTGTCGCGGGCGAGCAGCACGCCGGCCTCCTCGTAGCACTCCCGGATCGCGGCGATCACGTAGCCGAGGTCGCCCTTGCCGTCGGCCGCGTCGACCTTGCCACCTGGAAAGACGTACATGCCGCGAGCGAAGGCAGCCGACATCGTTCGGCGCAGCATGAAGACTTCGACGCCTTCCTCGGTGTCGCGGAGCAGCAAGACGGTGGCAGCCGGTTTGGCCGGTACGTCGTGCGCCGGAGACATTGCCGGCGACGGTAACGCGTTGCGTAGTGTGCAGCAGGTGCTGGTGTGGATGGATCTGGAGATGACCGGGCTCGAGCCGGCGCGCCACGTCATCGTCGAGATCGCCACGCTGGTGACCGACGACGAGTTGAACATCATCGCCTCCGGTCCCGATCTGGTGATCCACCACGACGAGGCGGTCCTCGCCGAGATGGACGCGGTCGTCGTCGAGATGCACACCAAGAGCGGGTTGCTCGACCTGATCCGAGCCTCGAACGTGACGCTGGCGGATGCCGGAGCACAGACGTTGGAGTTCATCCAGGCCCACGTCACCGAGGCTCGCAAAGTGCCGTTGTGCGGCAACTCGATCGGCATGGATCGCCGGTTCTTGGCCGCCTACCTGCCCGAGATCGAGGAGTACCTGCACTATCGCAGCGTCGACGTCAGCACGATCAAGGAGCTGGTCAAGCGCTGGTATCCGACGCTGAACAACACCAGGCCGCGCAAGGTCGGCGCCCACCGTGCGCTCGACGACATCATGGAGAGCATCGTCGAGCTGAAGTACTACCGCGAGCACGTGTTCGTCGCCCAGCCGCCGCCAATGGAGACGGAGGTGACCACCGGCGACGATGTCACGGAGTGTTTGCCCGGATCCAGCTGAGCGCGTCTGCTGGCGGGATGCGCTGTTCGTCGATGTCGGTAAGCAGGGAGCGGAGCTTGGAGAGCTCGTTGGATGCGCTGATCCCATATCGCAAGGGGTTTTCGGCGCTGACCGCCTGACACGTGATGCAGGCCCGCGGGTCGTTCGGATGGAAGTGCCGGCCGGAGACCGGCTGGGCGAGGAGGCCGCAGAGGGTTTCGCGACGGCGGCCTTCGGGGCGGACACTGGTGCGCAGTGCGTGGGAGCGTCCGAACGGGGCGATCGAGCCGCCACGTTCGTAGCCATTGCCCATCCAGGTATCGCCGTCCGACTGGCCAGGCAATGGACGGACTGTGCGGCGGTGGCGGAAGCCATGGCGATGTTCGTAGGCGCGCTGGCGGCAACTGCGATTGCAGTAGAGGCGGGGGCGGCCGGGGCGATGGGCGACGAGGAACTCGGTGGCGCACCAGGCGCAGGGGCGATGGGTCGGACGCGGGCACAGGCTGCGATGGGGACCGACAATCGTCGTGGTTGTCGGATCTGAGGAGTCCGAGGAGTCTGAGGAGTCTGAGGAGTGTGAGGGGTTCATGGAGTGTCGTTGTAGTCGTCGGGTGTGACAGGGTTCGCTGAGCAGGTCGCGCGGTCACGCCCCCTTCGTGCCCGCCAGGCGATCGCTCCCCGGCGCCGATGTAGAACTCCGGCCGGTGACCGAGCCGAGCGGGGCCGCACTCCGGCGGACGTATTCCGTCAGCCTGCGTCGTGAATCATCTGTGACGCTTCGATGGGAATTGATCGCTGGTGCCTCGTGAATTGTCGGTGACGCTTCGACGGAGATTGGTGGCCGGGCCCTCGCGAATCGTCTGTGACGTAATCGGCGCACGCCCTCGGTACGGGCGGCGGTTTCGTCACAGACGATTCACGACGCAGTCCGTCGGCGTCACCCGGAGCGGTTTCGTCACAGACGATTCACGAGGCGCCGGCGACGAGTCCTGGCCGAGCGGTTTCGTCACAGACGATTGGCGAAGAGGTGGCGACGAGTCGTGGCCCGGGGCGTTTGGTCACTGACGATTCACGAGGAACTCTGCCGGCGAGATCCAAGTGGCGCGGGTGGTTTGTGGGGTTGAGGGGACCTGAGCCGGATACGCCACTTCCGACGGCCCCGGGACGCCGACCGCGTCGAGGACCACGACAGTTGAAGGGACGTGACAACAAATGAGTTGACTCGTCTGGCGAGATCTGCTTGCCTAGGCGGTGGCTTGGCACATCTGTGTCTCGCCGACGATCACAGGAAGGTAGTTGGAATGAGCACGACGTACGCACCGCAAACGGTCCATGTGGCCGCAAGCGCGCGCCCGTGCGGGCTCGGTCTTGGCTACTGGCGTGCCGCAGCAGTGCCGTCCGGCATGAACCCCAATTTCATGAACGGAACCACTATCAAGCACTCCGCCCGACACCTCGGGAAGCGACCGACGTAACTGCAAGCACGTCGGAAGCAATCGCTCCGAGGCCGTCGGGATCCAGATCCCGGCGGCCTTTCTGATTTTTCCAACGACTTCCACTCGTCCGAGAGGAACACTCGAAATGTACGCAATCGACATCAACGAAGACATCGACATCCAGTTCGCCGAGCTCGTGGAGCCAGTCGCAGTGCGCGCCCCGAAGCCGCGCTGCGCCGACGGTCACGGCACCCTCACCCACCTCTTCTTCTCGGATACCCCGCTCGACATCGCCCGTGCCAAGGTGATCTGCAGCAAGTGCTCGCTTGCTGCGGACTGTCTTGACGGCGCCATCGAGCGCGCCGAGCCATGGGGTGTGTGGGGCGGCGAGCTCATCGAGAACGGCCGCATCGTCGTCAACAAGCGCCCTCGCGGTCGTCCACCCAAGAACCCCCGGCCCGCCGTGGCGATCGACGAAGTGCCCATCCCCCCGCACCTCGTCGCCTGACACGAACCCCCTGCCGTCGTCCCCTCCCCCGACGATGGCAGGGGGTAGTGCCTGGATAGCCTTCAGGCTCGTGACGGTCAACAAGCGGCTGCTGTTCGCCTCGTTGGCGGTTGCAGCAGCAGTTGTCACCACCGTGGGCGTTGCCGCAGCGATTCGTGGCGATTCCAGCGACGCGGTCGACGACGTGACCATCTCCAATCCCACCGACCTCTCGCCGACCATCGGCACCAACGCGGTGCTCAGCGGGCGCTCGATCCCCGTTCTCGACATCCGCACGATCGACGGCGACAAGCTGTCCACCGCTGGGTTGCTCGGGCGCCCGCTCGTCGTCAACCTCTGGTATTCGACCTGCGGCCCGTGCAAGCGCGAGCTCCCCGCCTTCGCCCAGGCCCACACCGTCTACGGCGACACGGTCCGCTTCGTCGGTATCAACCCGAGCGCCCTCGACCCGAAGTCGGAAGACAAGTTCGCTCGCGACAAGGGCGTGCAGTACGAGCTCTACTACGACCCCGACGGCGAGATCACCAGCCAGCTCGGGATCGCCACGATGCCACAGACCCTCTTCGTCGACTCCACGGGCAAGATCCTCGAACAGACCGGCGAGCTGACCGAGGACAAGCTCGAGGAGCTGATCAAGGCGAACCTGTTGTGATCGCCATCGACGCCCGCCTGGCGACGTCGTTCACCGCAGGACTGCTGGCCGCCATCAACCCGTGCGGCTTCGTGCTGCTGCCCACCTACCTCGTGTACTTCCTCGGGATGGAGAACGTGCGCGGCGCCACTCCGGAGCGGGCCTCGATGCTGCGCGCCGTCACGGTGAGCCTGGCGGTCTCCGCCGGCTTCATGAGCATCTTCGTCGTGATCGGGGCGATCACCAAGCTCTCCACCGACTGGTTCGTCGACAAGGCGCAGTGGCTCTCGTTGGCGATCGGCGCATGTCTGTTCGTGCTCGGCATCGCCATGCTGTTCGGCTACCGACTCCCGTTCACCACCCCGCGCCTCGATCTCGGCCGCCACGACCGCAGCGTACGCTCGATGTTCGTGTTCGGCCTCGCCTATGCCGTGGCCTCGATCGGTTGCACGATCACACCGTTCACCGGGGTTGTGCTCGGCAGCTTCAGCACCCGCGGCGTGCGCACCGGCATCATCGCCGTCGGCCTCTACGGGATCGGCATGGCGCTCGTCGTCACGGCGCTCACCGTCACGCTCGCCTTCGCCAACACGGCGCTGCTGCGCGTGCTCCGCCGCGGCATGGCCTGGATGGAACAGGCCGCCGGCGTGTTGCTGATCCTCACCGGCCTGTACCTCTGTTGGTACTGGTACAGCAGCATCACCGACGGCACCGGAGGCACGGTGGTCGCCAAGGCCGGGGACTGGCAATCCCGATTGTCCGGCTTCGTCGAGGATCACCAATCGGCCGTCGTCACGATCGGCTCGATCATCGTCGCCGCAGCGATCGTCGCCGCCCTGAGTCTCCAACGCCGCGAGCCGACACCATGAGCAACCCGTTCGCCGAGCTCCTCGCCACCAGTGGCGTGCAAGAGGTCTGCGAGCTGCGCAACCGCATCGGTTTCATGGCCTACCACGGCGGCATGCTCGAGGAGCAGACGGACGTGATCGCCGCTCAGGCCGCTGAACGCAGCGGGGCCAGCTACTACGCGGTGCTCCAGCCCGAAGACGTGCTCTGGCACATCCCCTCGCACCACGTCACCCCGGACGCGTCGGAGCAGCTGCGCGCCTTCATCGATCACGTCGACGTCGTCCTCACCATCCACGGCTTCGGCCGCCGTGACCACTTCACCTCGGTGCTCGTCGGCGGACAGAACCGCGAGCTGGCCGATCACGTCGCCGGTCACTTGCGGCCGCGCCTGCCCGAGTACGACATCGTCACCGAGCTCGACCGCATCCCCAAGGACCTGCGCGGCCTCCACCCCAACAACCCGGTCAACTTGCCGCCGAACAAGGGAGTTCAGATCGAGCTCCCGCCACGGATCCGCGGCTCCAGCCCGATCTGGGCGGACTGGGATCACCGCGAGATGGTCCCGCACATGGCCTCGCTGATCGACGGGCTCGCCGACGCCGCGGCCCGCTGGTCTACGGCGCCAACCGCTCGATGACCCACTCGTCGGCATCGCCGCGTCGATAGCGGAGCCGGTCATGCAACCGGCTGGGGCGGCCCTGCCAGAACTCGAACCACACCGGCCGCAGCAGCCATCCACCCCAGTACGCGGGGCGCGGCACTTCGTCGACGCTTGCGAACGTCTCCTCGAATCGGGCCACACGCGCTTCCAGCGCGGCCCGATCGGGCAGCACCTGCGACTGTGGCGACGCCCACGCCCCGATCTGTGAGCTCCGCGGCCGCGACCTGTAGTACTCGTCGCTCTCTGCCTCGGGGAGACGCTCGACGACTCCAGCAACGCGCACTTGGCGATGCAGCTGCAGCCACGTGAACAACATCGACGCTCGTGGCTCCGCAGACATCTGCGCACTCTTCGCCGACTCGTAGTTGGTGAAGAACGAGAAGCCACGCGGATCGGCGCCGCGCACCAGCACGTAGCGCGACTGCGACCAACCCTCCGGGTCGACCGTCGACAGCACGAACGCGTGCGGCTCGACGCAACCCGCTTCGCACGCCTGGTCGTACCAGCGCTGCCACTGCAGGAGCGGGTCGGGGTCGACGTC
>DATBKA010000041.1:0-5565 GCA_036556105.1 Ilumatobacteraceae bacterium
TTTCAGTGTTCGATCACGGTTCATTCCGAGTGCCGACCGGCAGCGGGCTCTCTGCCGGCGTCACGTGTTGTGGGCGATCCCCGAGGTTTCGTTCCAGCCAACCCGCGAGTGATCCAGCGTCGTCTGGTCGACAAACACCCGCGACATACCGGTCGGGGCGCACGAGCAGCACCTCGCCAACGTGCCGTGCCAACGTTGCCGCCAACTTCTCGTCGACGTCGGCAATCGACAGGTGCGTGGAACTCGGCAACGGGTTGACGTCGTCGAGCGCGAGCTCGATTCGTCGAGCTCCGACGACGTCCCAGATCGGTTGAGTGAAGGCATCGAACGCCGACGGTCCCGTTCCCACGGCGATGAGGCAGAATCCGGCGCCGAGGACGTCGTCGAGCGGGACCACAGCGCCCTCGGGCAGCATCACCGGGGGCTGCGGAAGGAGCCGTCCCAGCCACGAACCCTTCCGGGGGGCTTGCAGGAAACCGGAGGAATATGCCGGCGGTGGCTTGAAACGCATCTCGGTCACGTAGCGATTGGCCGGCGGGATCATCTTCGACGCGGCGAAGCCCCAGCGAATGAGCGCAGCCTTCGAGCGGCTGGTTGTCATCAGAATGCGACCCATCCGTGTCGACAAGCGAATCATCGCCGCGGCGTGGGCGCGTCGCTCTTCTTCGTAGGTGTCGAGGATGTCAGGCGACGACTGTCCAGCGACGACCATCGCCAACTTCCAGCTCAGGTTGTGAGCGTCACGGATGCCCGAGTTGAGACCCTGACCCGCCATCGGCGGCATCATGTGGGCGGCATCGCCCGCGAGGAGCACCCGTCCGACTCGCCACCGCTCGGCCAGCAGCGCGTGAAACGTGTACACAACCGATCGGATCACCTGCTCGCGAACGATCGTACGATGAGGACGTAGGAGCGCCTCGAGGCTCGTCCAAGAGAGCATCTGCTCGGCCGACTCGCCGGGCAACAGCATGAACTCGTAGCGGCATCGACCGTCGCGGCCCGGTACGACGATGAACGGGCGTTGTGGGTCGAGGTGGTGCTTGGAGTAGCGATGTCGATTGGGATCATCGATGGTGTCGACCACGATCCACGGCTGTTCGAAGGTCGATCCGCTCATCTTGACCCCGAGGAGATCCCGGGTGGTGCTGCGCCCACCGTCGCAGCCCACGACCCAGTCGGCGTGAACGCTCGAGGAGCCGTCGCGTCCTGCGAGGCTGGCGACGACACCCAACGCGTCCTGGCTCAGCGAGGTCAACGCGGTCGAGAAACGGACAGCGACGTTCTCGAGCTTGGCGGCCTCCAGAGCCAACAACGCGTCGAAGTCGGGCTGCACGAACACGTTCTTCGGCCAGTGGCCTTGCGGCCGCGATTTGGGATGGGCGAACGCAATCGTCTTTCCATCTGGAGCGAGGTACTTGGTGCCGACCGTCGGAAGGATCGTCGACGCGACCAGTTGGTCGAGCCCGACTGCTTGCATCGAGCGCAACGATTCGTCATCCAGATTGACGGCCCTCGGCTCATCGCTCGTAGTCGGCTGCTGCTCGATGACGAGACAACGCACCCCAGCTCTGCCGAGGAAGTTGGCGAGAGTCAGGCCAACCGGGCCGGCGCCAACGATCAGGACCTGTCGGTGTTCGACGTCCATGCAACTCCAGGGTCAGAGAGAGTTTCTGTTATGTACACTACGTTTTCTGCTCCATGACGTCCAAGGGCTGAGCATGGGGCCTCGACGAGTCTCGGAATCTCCGGTCCCGGATCGTCAGTTGCACCTCCCGGCGAACTCGCAGACGCGGACGCCGGCGCCGACTCAGTTGATCCGATGGTCGGCCACGAGACTCTCAGCCAGAAGTTGCGCCGCCGCGGCCACCGCATGGCCGGCCTCGGTGACCCACTGCTCGTCAGCGCGCGATGCCGGCCGGCCGACCGTGATCGAGGCAACGGCGGTTCCTGCCTCGATCACAGGAGCGGCGACTGCCCACAGATCGGGCTCGGTCTCGCCACGATTCACAGCGAAGCCGCGCGCCCGCACGGCGGCAAGTTCGCCTACCAGACCAGCACGATCGAAGTCAGCAACGGTCGGTTCCACCACACGCAGCCAACGCTCGAGACCGTCGGCCGAAAGCCAAGCCAAGATCGCCTTTCCGGCGGCGGTCCGATGCGCTGGCAACGTGGTCCCGGTTCGGTCCGCGGCGCGAACGGCGCGACTACCTTCCGCCACGGCGACGAACATCACCCTCGACGCCCGCAAGAGGGTCAAGTGCACCGTTTCATCGAGTTGCTCGGCGAGGCTGTCGAGTGTCGGCCTCGCCTTCTGCGCCAGACCGTCGCTGGGAAGGATCGCGGCCGCGAGCGCGGTCAACCCGGCACCTCGCTGGTATGTCCGTCGACGTTCGTCGTGTTCGATCAAACCGCGATGGACGAGCACGGCGAGCAACCGGTGCGCCGTCGAATGGGAGACCCCGAGCTCGTTCGACGACTGTCGTCACGCGAAGGGTTTCCGCATGCTGGAGCATGAGCAGCACGCGCACGACGTTGTCGGCGGACGAGACCGGGTAGCTGGGCGGTGCCTTCTCGACCATTTCGAGCGTTCTCCTCTCGCCGTCGACAGTACCGCCATCAAAGATGCCCCTGGCCTCTCAGCAGCGATCGGTGCGCACCAAGACATGCGCACCAAGGCATACCATCGATGGCAGGCGACCAACCGACGTGTGCGCCGTCAGATGACGCTGGAGGGGTCCGATGAGTACAGCGCTGATCGTGGTGGATGTGCAGAACGATTTCTGCCCCGGCGGCTCTCTCGCCGTGCAAGAGGGGGACGCCGTGGCGTCACGCATCACGAGTTGGGTGGCGTCGGCACGCCGGCAGTATGACCTCGTCGTGGCGACCATGGACTGGCACCCAACGCCCGCGGACAAGCCGTCGTTCGATCACTTCTCCGCCTCGCCAGACTTCGTGGCGACGTGGCCGCCGCATTGTGTTCGTGACACGGTCGGCGCCGCGCTGCATGCAAATCTCGAGCTGCCTGCAGACGCGGTCGTCGTACGCAAAGGCCAACACAGCGCGGCCTACTCGGGATTCGAGGGCAGCGACGCCGACGGCCGCACGCTCGGCGAGGTCCTGCGCGCCGCGGGGATCGATGCTGTCGATGTCGTCGGCCTGGCTACCGACTACTGCGTGAAGGCCACCGCGCTGGATGCTGCGCAGTGCGGACTGTCAGTACGCGTCCTCTCGTCGATGATTGCCGGCGTCGCACCCGAATCAACGGCGCTCGCTCTCGACGAGATGCGCGCCGCGGGGATCCAGGTCACAACGGCCTGACGCATATGTCGCCCAACGGGCACACTGAGGCCGAGCCGTTACGGTCGCTGGACATGAGGCGTCGGGCACGGACGAATTCGGTCGAACCCGGTCGACGCCGCGCCCCGAACGGAGCGGATCGACGGCGAGGGCCGAGATGGATCGTGGTGCTCGGCTCGACGGTTGCCTTCGGCGCGACCTTTGCGTTCGTCATCACTCCGCGGACAGCGCTGTACTGGTACGCCTTCCCGTTGTTCGGCATCGCCGTGCCCTACCTGGTCGACGTGCGCCGAGAGCTCACGCGGCGATGGTGGTTGACCTTCGCTGCGGCGGCTGTTGTCAGCCCGATCGCACTCGCTCTCGACTGGGCCTTTTCTGGTCACGTGCTCTGGAACGTGTTGCTGCTCGGCCACGTTGCCCGCAGTCCTGCCCGCAACACGGCATGGCTGCCCCTGTTCGGCATCTCGTTGGTCCATCTGTTCGCGTTGAAGGCCACCACACAGACCGGACGAGATCTCGTCGGCGGTCTGCTGTCCGCGGCACTCGCCGGCGGCATCCTCGCCGTGTCCGGCACACGACACGATGACGCCGCTCGCCGCCCAAGCCGGCATGGGCGCGAACGCGGTAGCCAGGGTTTCTGAATCGCGCCCATCGAGCGGGGACCGCTACCGGTGTCAGACGCTGCAGCCGGTCCGACGACCTCCGAGCCTCGCCGCACGTCGATAGCTTCTGGACATGGCGCACTACCGGACCAAGCAGGAGCTCTACGACGAGGTCGATCGACTCTTCCGGAATGAGCACCCAGAAGCTCCCCAACAGCTCAGCGCGGATGGCGCGGAGCACGCAGCCTTGCGTGAGTCGTGGCTGATCTGGCGGGATGTCGTGCTCTCGCGTGAGGCGGACCGCATCTATTGGGAGATGTATCCCGAGGCGCCGACCCAGATCGATTCGAACAATGCCGTCCATCAGCAGTGGATCGCGGCGTGGAACGAGATCTACAACCACGTCAAGAGCTTCGAGCCGCAACCCGCGTTCGGCGTCTGGGCGATGGACCAGACCGACATGCGGGCCTCGATCCTCGAGGGCGTCCGCCTGTACTTCGGCCAGATCCGGCCCGAGCTCCACGGCGACGTGCGCTGGACGGTCGAGTCATGGCTCGACACCTATCGGGAGATGGTGCTCGACGGGCGGCTGATGTCGGGCAACTACTGGGAGGCTCCGTATGTCGATCTGCAGTCGAACGAGGATCCGAACCACAAAGTCCGTCTCGGCTTGATCGTCTACCACGACCTGGTCCACCCTCGCGCCACGCCTTCGGTCGAGGTGACGAACCCGCTGTCGTGACCCAAGTCAGCGCCTCCAGGCGCGGACGCGTACGATCGAGGAGTGGCCACGGCAACTCCATCCTCGACCCCGAATCCTGATGCGATGAAGTTCACGCTGGACACCAAGCTCGAGGCGATGTTCAACGTCACCGACCCCGAACAGGCAACGGCCAACCCGTTCGCCGCCGCCGTCTTCGCCGCCGGTGGTGTGGCGTCGGTGTTCGGGGTCAACGACTTCGTCACAGTCACCCGCCAATCCGGCGCCGACTGGGAGCCGATCATCGCTGCCGTGCACGCTGCCGCCGAGGCGCATCTGTGACCGCGCCGCCGCTGCACCCGAACGTCGAGCCGCTCGCTTTCCTGCTCGGCACGTGGACCGGCCGCGGCCACGGCGTCTACCCGACGATCGAATCGTTCGACTACGAGGAGACGATCACGTTCGGTCATGCCGGCAAGCCGTTCCTCGCCTACACGCAGCGCACCACAGCCACAGACGACGGACGCCCACTGCATGCTGAAGCCGGCTACTGGCGGATGCCCCAGCCTGGGGCGATCGAGCTGGTGCTCGCTCACCCGACCGGCATCGTCGAGGTCGAGGAAGGCTCGTTCGACGACGACGGATCGGTGCGTGCAATGCGTCTGAGCTCGACGACGATGTCGCGCACGGCGACAGCCAAGGAAGTCGTCAAGGTCGAGCGCGACTTCACCGTGGACGGTGACACGCTTCGCTACGAGGTGCGCATGGCGGCAGTTGGACAGCCGCTCCAGCTCCACCTCTCAGCTGTGCTCACCCGGGACTGAACGACGCCGCGCTGCTCAGCGGGCGCGGGACCGTCGCGGGATCCACCGCCCGAACCAAACTCGGACCGCGACGAGGGCCCCCGCACCGCTCATGGCGACATAGGACACCAGCTCCTCGACGGGGACCCCGGCAATGTGGGCG
>DATBKA010000042.1:0-3064 GCA_036556105.1 Ilumatobacteraceae bacterium
CAGCCCGATCAGGAAGTTGGCGAACATGTTAGGTAACCCTAACAGACTCCGGTGAGCGCACCAAGCGCTCAGTCAGTCGGCGCTGCTCGCTTGCCGGTTGGCCCGCCGCGAGATCGGGTCGAGGGCGTAGTAGAGGGCCAGCACGGAGTGGAACGCGAGGCAGGCGTAGGCATTGATGAAGGCGACGAGGATCGACAACGCGTAGACACCGATCCCGGCGGTGAACGCCAATGTGGCGATCCGGCGCCGCGACTCGGGGAACGTGTCTTTCAGCAGTCGCCGGCGCGACGACGCATACAGCCACAGCGCGCCCCAGGCCACTGCGTTGATCGCCATCGTCACGCTGTAGATCACCGCCGCGGTGCGCTCACCTTCGCCGCGCTGCAGTGCCTGACCGAGCACGCCAGTGGGATACGGCAGGAAGCCGATCGTCATCAGCAAGAGCAGGTTGAGATAGAAGAACGCCCCGTCGACCGTCTCCAACAACGAGAAGATCGAATGGTGGTTGAACCACATGATGCCGATGATCGCGAAGCTCACCATGTACGCGGCGAGAGACGGCCAGCGGTCTCCGAGCTCCGAGGCAAGGTGCGAGTAGTCGTCAGGCTCGCTGATCGTGAGGACGAGCAACGTGATCGCGATCGCGAAGATGCCATCGCTGACCGCCTCGACACGCGTCTTGTTCACAGTCGAGCGATCGTAGCTGCGACCCATCGCCACACTCGCCGATCCGATGTGCCCATGACCTGCTCCACCTGACAGGATCGGTGCACCGACGAAAGGAATCTATGGGCACGCCAAGCTTCGGGATCTTCGACCACATCGAGGACATCCCTGGGACACCGACCCCCAAGTTGCTGCAGGACCGCATCGACCTCATCAAGATGGCCGACGAGGCCGGCTTCGCCGGCTTCCACCTCGCCGAGCACCACGGCTCCGACCTCTGCATGGCGCCCAATCAAGAGGTCTTCATCGCCGCCGCGTCGCAAGTCGCCAAGAACATCCGCCTCGGCCCGATGGTCAAGTTGCTGCCGCTGCACCATCCGGTACGGATCATCGAAGACATGTGCGTCGTCGACAACCTCACCAACGGGCGTCTCGACTTCGGCGTCGGTCGCGGCGTGGCCCCGATCGAGCACTACTGGTTCGGGAGCAACTGGCCGGAGTCGAGGGACCGCTTCGTCGACGTGCTCGGGATCATGTGCGACGCCTTCGCCACCGGCGAGATCAGCAGCGCCAACTCGCGCTACTACGACTTCCCGACCATCCCGCTGTCGACCAAGCCGGTGCAGAACCCGATCCCGTTCTGGTACCCGGGCAGCCCGGTGACGGCCGGCCGGCACGGGATGAACCTGATGTGGCCGGGCCCGATCGACAAGGAGTCGTACGACGTCTACGTCGAGACCTGGAACGCGCACCGAGGCGACACGCACCGCGTCGACGGCCCCAACTCGGCCCCCCGCGTCGGCTGCACGATGGTGTTGGCGATCGCCCCCACGGAGGACGAGGCGTTGTCGATCGTCCGTCGCGGCATGGATGGCCTCGTGCGCCGCGCCCACAACGTGCACAAGCACGATCATCTCGTTCTGCCCGACGACGAGTGTGATGCAGCGCTCATGCCGCTGCGGCGGATCATGGCGCACATGGAAGATGCGATCCACGCCGGCGCCGGCACCGCCGAGCAGATCAAGGACCGCTTCGCGGCCATCCTCGAACCCGGGTTGACCGACTACATCGTGTTGCAGCTCCCCACCGGCGACATGACCTTGGACGAGGCGAAGCGCACGATGGATGTGTTCTGCAGCGACGTCAAGCCGGCCCTTCTAGCCGCCTGAGGGCGACGACGATGAGCGGCTCCGGGCCAGGCCGGTCTCCGTACGTCGAGCGCGCCGACCTTCTGGTCGGCTCGGAACTGGTGACCATGCTCGAGTCGGAAGCGTTGCCGGCCAGCGGCGTCGACCCAGCGGGCTTTTGGGATGCGCTGTCGAGCTTGCTCCACGATCTGTCGCCGCGCAACGCCGAGCTGCTCGCCGTGCGCGCCGACTTGCAGGCGGCAATCGATCGTTGGCATCGACAGCGCGCCGGTCAGCCCCACGACGCCGTGGCGTATCGCGCCTTCCTCGAAGACATCGGCTACCTCGTCGCTCCAGGACCGCCGTTCAGCATCGACACCGAGAACCTCGATCCGGAGATCAGCTCGATCCCCGGTCCGCAGCTCGTCGTGCCGGTGACGAACGCCCGCTACGCGATCAACGCAGCCAACGCGCGGTGGGGCTCGCTCTACGACGCCCTCTACGGCACCGATGCGCTCGGTGATTTGCCAGGCGGCGGACCCTACGACGCGCAGCGAGGGGCGAGGGTGATCGAGTGGGCACGGCGCTTCCTCGACGAGGTCGCTCCGTTGCGAGGACGATCGCACAGCGACGCCAGCGGCTACCACATCGCCGATGGCCACCTCGTCGCCGCGTTCGACGGCAACGGCTCGACCGGGCTCGACGACCCCCCGCTGTTCGCCGGCTACAACGGCGATCCGAGCAACCCGACGTCGATCCTCCTCGAACATCACGGGCTCGGGATCGAGCTCGTCTTCGACCGCGCCCATGCAGTCGGCAGCACCGATCGGGCCGGGATCGCCGACGTGATCCTCGAATCGGCGGTGACGTCGATCATGGACTTCGAGGACTCGATCGCCGCGGTCGACAGCGCCGACAAGGCCCTCGCCTACCACAACTGGCTCGGCCTGGTCACGCGCACGCTCACCGAGGAAGTCACGAAGAACGGGCGCACGTTCACGAGACGCCTCGAGCCCGACCGCACCTTCACCGCTCCCGACGGCTCGACACACACCCGCTCGGGGCGGGCGCTGATGCTGGTCCGCAACGTCGGCCACCTGATGACGACGCCTGCCGTGCTCGATCGCCAGCTGCGGCCGGTACCCGAGGGCTTGCTCGACGCGATGGTCACCGTCCTGTGCGCGATGCCCGCCAAGCAGGCGTCGATCTACGTCGTCAAGCCGAAGATGCATGGGCCGGCCGAAGTCGCCTTCACCGACGAGATCTTCACC
>DATBKA010000043.1:0-1879 GCA_036556105.1 Ilumatobacteraceae bacterium
ACCGGGTCAGCTCCTTCTCACTGGCCTTGGAGATGTCGAAGTCGCCGATGCTCACCGAGCCGGCGTTGAGGCGATCGAGACCCGCCATGCAGTGCATGAGCGTCGACTTGCCGGAGCCCGACGGGCCCATGATCGCGGTGAACTGGCCGGCGGCGAAGTCGACGTCGACGTCATCGAGAGCGCGGACTTCGGTGTCGCCGGAGCCGTACGTCTTCGTTGCACCGCGAGCGGAGGCCGCGGCAACGGTCTGTGTATCGAAGCTGGCGGTGGTGGTGTGGAGAAGGGTCATTGTTGTTCCTTTGAGGAGAGGTGTTGGTACCTGTCGACGGTAAGAAAAGGGACCGCGAAAGTCGTCCGGCGATTTCCTGATCGTCGGTCCGACCGACGGGTGATCGTCGGCGCCACGCGAAGAGGCTTTGTCATCCGTTTGGCGGATCGGCGATCAGCCCAACGTCTGACGACGCCCCGTGACCAGGGCGGTACAGTCGCCCCATGGCTCGACGGCAGGGTCACCGATGAGCGTCATTCGTCGCCCGAACACCGACAGACGAGTGCTCATCGATCTGCTCGTGTTCGTGGTCGTCGCCGTGCTCGCCGTCGTCGACGTGGCCCAGACCTCCGCCAACAGACTGCCCGGGCAACGCCCGGCCGACGGGCTCGCTTACGCGCTCGTAGTCGCCGGCGCGTTGAGTCTCGCCTGGCGACGTCGCTTCCCGTTGATCGTCCTATCGATCGTCACGGTCGTACTGGCCGTGTACTGGTTGCGGGATCACGGGGCCACGTTGGCGGTGCTCGGTCTTCCGGCGGTGTACGCGGTCGCGGTTCACGAGGAGCACCGAACCCGGGCCTGGTGGGCACTCGTGCTGAGTTGCGTTGCGTTGATGGTGGTGGCGAGCTTCACCGTTCTCGACGAGCCTGGCGGGTTCGACTACCTGATGGGTCTCAGCATCGTTGCCTTTCTGATCGGCTCGATCGCGGCTGGGATCGTCATCCGCAATCGCCAACGGATCTTCGTCGACACCGAGCGGCGCGCCGCCGCAGCAGAGGCCGATCGCCTCGCCGAGGCCGAGCGTGCCGTCGTCAGAGAACGAAGTCGCATCGCCCGTGAGATGCACGACGTCGTCGCTCATGGCATGAGCGTGATCGCCGTGCAGGCCGCCGCCGGCCGGGAGATCGTCCATGTCAATCCCGACAAAGCAGCCGAGGTGTTCGCCAGGATCGAGTCGATCGGCAGGGAATCGCTGGTTGAGTTGCGGCGCATGCTCGGCGTGCTGCGTGACTCCGCCGACGAAGACGCGTCGTTGTCACCGCAGCCAGGCATCGGCGACATCGCCACGGCTGTCGCCGAGTCGTCCGCCAGTGGCGTCACCACCGAGTTGCTCATCGACGGCGAGCAACGAGCCGTTGCGCCGGGCGTCGCCCTGGCCGCGTTCCGAATCGTGCAGGAAGCACTGACGAACGTCCGCAAGCACGCCGGCAAGTCGGCTTCGGCCACCGTGCGGATCTCATACGAACCCAGCAACCTCATCGTCGAGGTCACCGACGACGGCCGCGGTGCAGCCACGTCACTGTCCACCACGGGGGCGGGCCACGGTCTGATCGGCATGCGCGAGCGCGTCGAGATCTACGGGGGCGAGCTGGCCTCGGGCCCCCGGGTCGGCGGTGGCTTCAGCGTGCGCGCTGTCCTCCCAATCGTCGACAGTGAGGCGCGAACGATCGAGCACACGTCATGACCATCAGAGTGGCGATCGTCGACGACCAGGCGCTGATGCGCGACGGCTTCACGATGATCCTCGAGGCGCAGGACGACATCGAGGTCGTCGGCGACGCCGACAACGGCAGCACCGGCCTCGAGCTGTGCCGGCGCACCCGTCCCGAC
>DATBKA010000044.1:0-2213 GCA_036556105.1 Ilumatobacteraceae bacterium
CCTGCCCGACGATCGCGCCCAGCGCGTCCGCCGATGGAAGCCGGGCAGTGATGGCAACATGCTCGTCGTCGGCGGCAGCGCGGCCGAGCGCTGGAGCGCGATGACCACGTTGTTCGTCGCGGTCACCGATGCGATGCCCCCTGCCGCGGTGCATGCGTACATGATCGATTGCGCGGCGAACCGTGCCGACGACACGAAGATCCTCGAGTCGTTGCCGGCGTGCGGCGCGGTGGCGACGGGCGACGATCCCGACCGGATCATGCGCGTCCTGTCCGGGCTCGTCGGTGAGATGGAGACGAGGAGCTCAGCAGACACGACCACCGGTCCGACGATCGTGCTGTTCGTCAACGAGGTCACCGCCTTCCTGCGCACGTTGGAGCTCGCCGGCGATCTCGAGCAGGGCCGCGACATGCTCGAGCGGCTCGTGGGCAAGGGTCCTGCGCACGGAATCACCACCGTGATGAGCTCCGCTGGTGAGCATGGCGTGCCGACGCGGCTGCTCGGTCAGTTCCAGCAACGTGTGCTCCTGCACCTCGGCGATCGCAGCGCGTATCGCGCTCTCGACATCGACTCCGCTCGCGTCCCGGTGGAGGTCGCTGGGCGAGCGATCACCGTCCCCGATCTCGTCGAGATCCAGATCGCGACGATCGCCGACCTTCCCGCGGCGGTCGCGGCGCGACGTGAGCGCGACAGCGAGGCTGACGGACCGAGCAAGGTGTTGCGCACGCCGACGACCGTCAGCGCCGCCGAGCTGGGCAAGGCCACCGAGTTCGACCACGGCACGTGGCGCATCCCCGTCGGCCTCGACGTCAGGACCCTCGAACCGACGATGCTGCGGCTCACGGCGCCCGCAGGAGGGCTCGTCCTCGGCGACTCCAGCACCGGCAAGTCGACCGTGCTGGTGAACATCGCCCGGTGCGTGTCGAGCATCGACAGTGGTGTCGACGTTCACGCGATCGCGGCAACCTGGAGCCCGCTGGCGTTGTTGCCACACCTCGCCAGTGCGACGACGTTGGCGGGGATCGACAAGTGGGCGACCGAGTTCTTCGATCGAACCGATCGCGACCGGCTCGTCCTGATCGACGACGCTGATCGCCTGGACGGAGCAGTGTTCGAGCGGTTGGCCGCGCTCGAAGATCCACGGCTCGTCGTCATCGTCGCCGGCCGCACCCGAGTGCTCGAGTTGCCGGGGCACTGGACGGCCCCACTGAGGAGTTCACGCGCCGCCGTCCTGCTGCGCCCGCTCGCCGGCGATGCGGCGATGTTCGGTCTGTACCTGCGCACGACGTCTACCCTTCCTGGCGTGGGTCGAGGCTTTGTCGTCGACGACGACACGATCACGCCGGTGCTGCTCGCCGCACCCGACGACGATCATTCGGGCAGTACACGATGATGCGCCGTGGCGACGGCATCGGCATCGAGGTGCTGCCCGACGCGTTGCGTGGCGTGCGCCTGCAGCAAGACGCGCCGGGACGGGTCGCCAAAGTCGCCGGTGTGGCCTGCGACACCGGCAACGACATGTTGCTGCTCGACGGGCTCACTCGCCTGCGCAGCCTGCTCGACGAAGCAGGCCATCCGACGCGGGCGTGCATGTGGAGCCACGACTGCTACATCCAGTCGCTCGACGTCACCGGTTGGAGCACCACAGAGCTCAACATCCACCGTTCGAAGCTCGTCGACGTGTCGGCGACGATCGAGATGTCATCGGGAGCACGGCGGCTGCTGGCCCATCTGCAGACCGACATGATCCGTCACCGCCGAGTCGAACGGTTCATCCGCCAGGCGGGATTCGATCTCGACTCGATCGAGCCGACGCCGATGGCCGTCGCCAGGCTCGTGCCGTCGTACACGATGCGACTGATCGGAAGTCGCAGCGAGGCCCAACCGTGGATCGCAGTCGTGCACGACCGCGTCGTGCTCGCGGCCACGCCCGCCACTGACCTCAGCGCCGACATGGTGCACTCCGAACTGCTCGCCGCGAGTTGGACGGATTCGGTCGAAGACCTGCGCGAACGCCTCCACGGCAACTGGGAGCTGGCGGCCGCGGTCAACCAACCCGCCGGCATCGCCGTCTCCGTCGGTTTGAGCCTGGTGGGCGACACCTACCCAGAGTTTCCCGACACGCATCCAGCATGGGGCCCGCGCCTCGCCGGCGCCCTGGGCGCAGCCGTGGCGGCGGCCGGGCTCGCCGGCCGGGTTCACCAGGTGCAGCC
>DATBKA010000045.1:0-3388 GCA_036556105.1 Ilumatobacteraceae bacterium
TATCCCCCACCGAGGTTGACGGCATTGCCGGCCTCGTCGACGACCTCGGCGGAGACTCCCGGCAGCGGGAACGTCGCCGAGCCAGGCTTTGTCGTCGTGGCGCCGGGAAGCGGACTGATCATGATCCCGCCGGTCTCCGTCTGCCACCACGTGTCGACGACGGGACAGCTTCCACGACCGATGTTGTCGTGGTACCACATCCACGCCTCCGGGTTGATCGGCTCACCGACCGAGCCGAGCAGTTTCAACGACGACAGGTCGTGCTTGGCCGGTTCTGACGCACCCCACTTCATGAACGTTCGGATCGCGGTGGGTGCCGTGTAGAACTTGGTGACCTTGTACTTCTCGACGATCGCCCACAGCCGGTCGTTGCCGGGGAAGTTGGGCACACCTTCATACATCACACTGGTCGCCCCGTTCGTGAGCGGACCATAAACGATGTAGCTGTGGCCGGTGACCCAACCGACGTCGGCGGTGCACCAGAAGACGTCAGATTCGGGATGGAGGTCGAAGACGTACTTGTGCGTGAAGGCGACGTGGGTGAGGTATCCGCCGCTCGTGTGCATGATGCCCTTCGGCTTGCCGGTGGTCCCACTCGTGTAGAGCAGGAACAACAACTGCTCGGCATCCATCGGCTCCGCCGGACAGACCGGCTCGGTGCCGGCGATCAGGTCGTGATACCAGTGGTCGCGCCCGGCAACCATGTCGACGTCGTTTCCGCCGCGTCGGACGACGATGACGTGCTCGATGGTCGACGTGTGGGCGATTGCCTCGTCGGCGGCCGGCTTCAACGGGAACACCTCACCACGACGATGACCCCCATCGGCTGTGATGAGCACCTTCGCTTCGGCATCGTTGATGCGGTCCGCCAGCGACTGTGCACTGAAGCCACCGAACACAACGCTGTGCGCGGCACCGATGCGCGCGCAGGCCAGCATCGAGATCGCCGCCTCGGGGATCATCGGCAGATAGATGTTGACCCGGTCACCGCGCCCGACGCCGAGGCTCTTCAGCGCGTTGGCGAGCCTCTGCACCTCGGCCAACAGATCCGAGTAGGTCAAGACGCGGCTGTCCCCCGGCTCACCTTCCCAGTAGAAGGCGACACGATCGCCGCGCCCGGCCTCGACGTGACGATCGAGGCAGTTGTAGCTGACGTTGAGCTGGCCGCCGACGAACCACTTGGCGTCGGGCAGGCTCCACTCGCAGATCGTCTCCCACTCCGTCGACCAGGTGAGCAGGTCGGTCGCCTGCCGTGCCCAGAAACCCTGGAAGTCCTCAGCCGCTTCGTCGTAGAGCGACGTGTCTCTGACCAACGCCTGCTTCTTGAACGCCTCCGATGGCGGGAACCGACGGTTCTCCAGCATCAGGTCGTCGATGGCGTTGTGGATGTCGCTCATGTCGTAACCCCCTCGGGGTCACGTTAGCGAACGTGCTGGTCGCACCGTCTGCGCAGCTGACGTTGCCGGCCTGCCCGTCCCAGGCCGACAACGCCAGACTGACATCTTCACGCCGGGGCGGTCCTCCGCCGGCGAGCGATGATCACGGAAGCGAGCCCACCGAACAGCAGCAGGCCGGCGAGCGTCAGCGGTGCGCCGAGCGAACCGTTGCCGGTGCGAGGCAGTCCAGGCGTCTAGGTGCCGGAGCCTGTGGTACCCGGAGGAACCGGCGCTTGGCTGCTGGTCGCGTTGACCACGATCGACGCCGCGTCGGAGTTGTTGCCCGTCACCAGGTCGCCCGGGTCTGACGACACGGTTGCCGAGTTGGTGGTCGGGCCTGCCGTCGCCGTGGCGATGACCGCAACGTGAATGGTGATCCGAGCCGTCGCACCGTTCGCCATCGAGGCAGAGGTGCACTGGACGCTGGAGACGGTGCTCGTGCAGCTGAGACCACCGGTCGCCGAGACGCTGATGACCTGGAACGCTGCCGGCAGGGCATCGTTGACGACGACGTTGGTCGCCGTGTCGGGACCGTGGTTGGTGATGTCGATGATCCAGTCGAACTCGGTGCCGACGGTTGCGCTGGTGACCGACGCAGACTTGTCGATGGACATGTCGGCTTCACGCACGACCGCTGTGGTCTCGTCATCCTTGGCCGTGACGACCTTGCCCGGGCTGTCGGGGATGAGGTCGACAACCGCGGCGACGCTTGCCTCATTGAGGATGCTGCTGCCGACGAACCCACCGTCAACCTTGACCGTGATGGTGATCACCGGAGCCGAGGTGCCTGGATCGAGCGTGGCGCCGTACGTGCACGTGACCGGGTCAGTGCTGCCGCATGCCCACGGCGCCGGACCGTCGACCGACACGAGTGACAGCCCGGCCGGCAGATCGTCGGTGACGATCACGTTGCCGGACAGCAGGGTCGAGGGACCGGAGTTGCCGACGGTGATGAAGTACGAGTAGGTGCCGCCGGGGTGCACGGACCCGGTGACGTTGTCGACCTTGTCGATCGTCACCGTGGCGTCACGGGTGATTTCGGTCGTCGCGCAGGAGACGTTGTTGCGCTGCGTGTCACAGCTCGGGACGCATTCCGTACCGACGCACGCCGGATCGTCCGGCGTGTTGACGAACGACATGTTGGTGTAGTTGCCACTGAGCGCGCCCGCCGTGGCGTGAACCGTCACGGTGAGGACGATCGGGGGATCGCTGACTTCGAGATCCGCCGGATCGAGGTCGCAGGTCAGCTCCTGGCCGGCGGCCGTGCAGTTCGACGGATAGGACACGAACTCCAGCCCGCTGGGCAGGCGATCGGTGACGACCACGGCCTCGCCGAGGTCGACGTCACGGGGGCCGAGGTTGTCGATCGACAGCGTGTAGTCGAACGAGTCACCGCCGGCGACGTGTGCGCCCGCTTCCACCGATTTCGTGATCACGAGATCGACGGGATCGGCATCGTTGAACACGTCGCACGTGACGTGCTGGCCCAAGGCCAAGGTGACGCCAGCGTCGTACGTAACAGGTGCTCCGCTGTCTTCGTCCGTGCACTCGATGCCGACGAGTGAGTAGCCGTCGACCGGCACCTCGGAGATCGTGTGCGACCCTGCAGCCAACTCGTTGGCCACGTTCTGGGACACGTTGTTGCCGTCGATCTGCAACTGGAAGTCGCTCGAAGTCAGGTTGCCACCATTGACGTTGTCGACGAACTTCGTCAACGTCAACGTCGCCGGCTGCTCGTGGTTGGTCACGACACAGCCAACGTGCTGACCGGAGGCGATCTCGACGACGTCGCCGTCCAGCGCCCACATCCCGAACGTGTCGAGATCGACGCACACGATGGCCACCTGCACGTAGCCGTCTCGTGGCAACTCATCGATGGTGTGTGTGCCGGCAGCGACGTCCATGGCCACGTTCTGCGCCACATTGGTTCCGTCGACGATCAACTGGAAGTC
>DATBKA010000046.1:0-2131 GCA_036556105.1 Ilumatobacteraceae bacterium
TGGTCACGTGGATAGCCACGCGGCGCTGTCTTGAGCGTTCCGATCGCCGACAGCTCGAACCCGTGGCGACGGAGCCCCTCCGCAATCGCGGCGATCTCCTCCCCGCGCCCGTCGCTGTCGACCGCAGCGCGATAGCGCTCCAACTGATCCGTTGCCATGTCGTAGTAGCCGGAACCGGCGATCATCCCCGCAGCCGAGAACTGCACGTAGTAGCCGGCACCACCTTCCGACTCGCCGTAGGCGCCGATGTGATCCTTGTACGGCGTCTTGTCCTTCGAGAAGCGCACGTCCTTGTTCGGGCGAAAGACGTGATACGGCCCGAAGTCGGCGAGCGCCTCGAGCAGCGCCAGCATCGGGGCGCGTACCGACTGCTCGTACATCGCCTTGTGCGCCTGCCAGTACGCACGCGAGTTGTCGCCGGCGAGCCCTTCGTAGAACTCGACGGCCTCGTCGGGAAAGCCCGTGAACGCCATGCTCCGACTGTAGAGGTCCACCCGAGGCGTCGTAATAGTGTCCGCGCCGTGACGGTGCTGGCGATCGATCAAGGCACGTCGGCAACGAAAGCACTGGTGGTCGAACCGGATGGGTCGGTCCTGTCGATGGCCGAAGCAGCGATCCAGGTTCACGCCTCGGCGAGTGGTGCGGTGGAGGTCGACCCGGAGGAGCTGTGGGCGAGCGTCGTCGCTGCGGCCGGCGCGGCCCTCGACGGCGCCGGCCAGCCACACCTCGATGCGATCGGCCTGGCCAATCAAGGCGAGACGGTGTTGGCGTGGGACCGTGCATCCGGCGCGGCCATCGGGGCGGCGATCGTGTGGCAGGACCGGCGTGCCGCAGTCGTGTGTGACCGCTTGGCCGATCACGCCGGGTTCCTCGCCGAGCTCACCGGTCTCGAGCTCGACCCCTACTTCGTCGCCCCAAAGATGACCTGGCTCCGCGATCAGGTTGGCGCCGGACCGACGATCACCACCACCGACGCCTGGATGCTCCATCGCCTGTGCGGGGCGTTTGCCACCGACGTCGCCACGGCCGGCCGATCGCTCCTGTTGGAGCTCGACACGGGAACGTGGAGCGATCGCGCCGCAGCGTTGTTCGGGGTCGAGGTCGAAACCTTGCCGGCGGTGGTGGGCAACGCCGAGGTCCTGGGTGAGTGCTCCATCTTCGGCGGCCAGGTTCCGGTGGCCGGCACCTGCGTCGATCAACAAGCGGCGTTGTTCGCCGAGCACTGCCACTCCGCCGGCGAAGCGAAGTGCACCTATGGCACCGGTGCATTCATGCTGGCGTGCACGGGTGGGCACCCCACTCGATCTCGGCATGGCCTCGTCGGCTGCCCGGCGTGGCGCATCGGCTCGGATCTGACGTACTGCCTCGACGGCCAGGTCTACACGGTCGGCGCCGCCGTCACCTGGTTGATCGAGATGGGGATCATCGGCGAGCCGGCAGATCTCGACCGGATCGGGTCCGCCGTCGACGGGGCTGCCGGCGTCACCTTCGTCCCTGCCCTCGCCGGTCTTGCCGCGCCATACTGGAAGCCACAGGCCAAGGCGGCGTTCACCGGGCTGACGCTGGGCACCGAGCGCGCTCATCTCGTGCACGCCGCGATCGACGGGATCGCCGCGCAAGTGGCGTTGCTCGCCGCAGCGGCGGGTCGCGATCTTGGTGCTCCGTTGACCCGGTTGCGCGTCGATGGAGGGTTGACGCGCAGCCGGCTTCTGCTGCAGACGCAAGCCGACCTTCTGCAGGCACCGGTCGAGGTCTACCCGTCCCCACATGCCACCGCGCTCGGCGTCGCCGCGTTCGCCGATCTGGGCGCCAACCCCGCCTCACCGACCCAGCTCGCCGCGCCATCGTGGCGCCCAGATGTGGTCGTGGAGCCGCAGATCGGGCCCGACGAGGCCGGCGCACGCTTGGCCCGTTGGCAAGCGGTTGCCGCGGCGACCATGGACCTATGACGAGCGGCCGGGACGCGGTGGACGTCGACGACGGCGCGTTCGACGACCTCGTGTTCGACGTCGTCGTGGTCGGTGGCGGTGTCGTCGGATGTGCCGTCGCAAGGTTGCTCTCCCACCATCAGGTGCGCGTGGCCCTGGTCGAGGCGGGTCCCGACGTCGGCGCCGGCACCAGCAAGGCCAAC
>DATBKA010000047.1:0-4167 GCA_036556105.1 Ilumatobacteraceae bacterium
ACGCCGCGTCCTCGACAAGCTGGGGTTTCGCTACGAGGGACGATCGTTGAGCTCCGCGTTCGTGCGCGGCGAGTGGGCGGACGACGACCGCTTCGCCCTGCTGGCGGCGGAGCGGGCTGCACTCAAATCGAACGGCCGAACCTGAAGTCGGCGGGAAGCTGAGGCAACGAGGTCAGCCAGGCCCAGAGCTCAGCGATCTGGGGTTCGAGCTCGTCGATGCCGCCCGAGTTGTCGACGACGAAGTCGGCATCCTTCAGCCGCTCTTCGCGGCTCGCCTGGCGGGCGATGCGCGCCCGCACATCCGCGTCGGTGAAGCCCCGATAGCGCACGAGTCTGTCGACCTGCACCTCGACCGGCACGTCGACGACGATCTTGCCTTGCATGCCGCGGCGCGGGTTCTCGGTGAGCAGCGGGATGTCGAGGACGACGATCGCCTCTGTCGGAGCCAGCTCGTTGACGCGCCGCTCGATCTCTGCGCCCACAGCGGGGTGGACGATGGCGTTGAGGTCCTTCAACGCTTGCGGATCAGAGAAGACGATGTCGGCGAGACGCTGGCGGAGCAGCGCCCGATCTGAGTCGACGACACCAGCACCGAATCGGTCGGCGATCTGCTCGACGACCGCGGAGCCCGGTTGCTGCACGTCGCGGGTGATCGCGTCGGCATCGATCACCACGGCGCCACGCACCGTGAGCATCGCGCTGACGGTCGACTTGCCAGATCCGATGCCTCCCGTCAGGCCAACCAGGATCATCCGGGCAATGTACCGTCCCGATCGGTCAGCCGGGTCTCGGTATCATCTCGTAGATGGGCGAGGAGGTCGAGCAGCGGGCTCGCGGCGGCGAACCAACGCAACGCGAGCTCAGTTGGCCCCTCGTCGAGCGCCGCAGGGTTCAAGCACCACCGCCCGGCGGCATCGAACGCCGCGCTCCACGACCGGCGACGGCGCCGGCGCCGGTGCCCAGCCTCACCGCCGCGCCGTTGTGGCCGTTCCGACTGGCTGCCGTGGCCGGCGCGATCGCGCGCTCGCGCACGGAGTACAGCTGGGACAACTGGAAGCTGATCTCGGCGACCGCGATCGTCAGCGTCTATGCGATCGTCACCTGCCTGCGACCGGTCCCCTACCGGGACGACAGCAGGGTTCGCCTGCGCATCGTCGGCGAGCAGGCGATCCACCTGATCGTGGTGCTCGCCACGGGCGCGTGGGCCTCGCCGTTCGCACTCTGCTTGATCCCCTCCGGCATGCTCGCCGGCTTCGCCGCCGGCGGCTTCTTCAGCGCTCAGCTGGCGATTGCCGCGATTGCTGCGGTCACCGCAAAGGACGTCGATGCCATCGGCTTCGTCGACGGGATGCGCGACGGGTTGCTGTGGACGGGTCTGCTCGGGCTCGTCGCCTTCACCAGCGGGCTCACCCACCGCGCCGGTCTCGAAGCAGCGCGACAACAACAGTTGGCACTCGACCGGGTCAGTCGACTCGCCGAGGCCAACTCGCTGCTGTTCTCGTTACAACGCGTGGCGCAGACGTTGCCCGCCTCGCTCGATCTCGACGACGTCCTCGACTCCACCGTGCAGCGACTCCAGGCGATGGTCCGCCACGACGCGGTGTCGGTCTTCCTCGTCAATGCCACCGATCGCGCTGTCGAGCCGATCCGCGCCATCGGGTTCACACCGCCTCCGTCGTTCCAACTCGATCGTCTCCCGGAGGGCTTGAGAGCGGCGATGGATTCCCCGCGCACGGTGCGCATCGACGATCTGAGCTTCCGCGGTGGTGTCTCGGCGTCGGCGCGCAGTGGCTTGTACGCCGCGCTGCGGGCTCGTGGCGCGCTCGTCGGGCTGATCGCCGTCGAAGCCGACCAGACCGACTCGTTCGGCCAACAGCAGGCCGAGATCGTTCACGGCCTCACCGAGCCGTTCGGGATCGCCATCGACAACGCGCGCATGTTCGGAAGGATCCGCACGCTCGCCGCCGACGAAGAGCGGTCGCGCATCGCCCGCGATCTCCACGACCACATCGGGTCGTCATTGGCGATGATCGGCTACGAGATCGACCGCGCCCAGTCGATTGCGTCCGACGGCGGCGAGATCGTTCCGGTGCTCGAGGATCTGCGCAAGCAGGTCACCGCTGTGGTGTCCGACGTCCGCGACACGCTGTTCGACCTACGCACCGAGGTCACCGACACCTACGATCTGGCCGCCATCGTCCGCGATTTCCTCACCAGGGTGCAGCAGCGAACCGGCATCATCACCGATCACGACGTTCAGATCGCCGGCCGTTTGCCGCTCATCCAGGAGCGGGAGATGTGGCAGATCGCTCGCGAGGCCATCACCAACGTCGAGCGCCACTCGCAGGCCAAACACCTCACCGTGACCGTCAACGAAACGTCGACGAGCGCCTCGATCTCGGTTCGCGACGACGGCGTCGGGCTTGGGCTACATACCAGTCGCGCCGACAGCTATGGCATCATTGGGATGCGTGAACGTGCGGCCCGGATCGGGGCTGAGCTTTCCATTCGCCCCTCGGTGCGTGGTGGTACGGAGATCCAGGTCCACCTCCGCACTGATGACAGGAGACAGCGTTGGGACTCTCGGTAATCCTGGTCGATGACCACACGATGTTGCGGCAAGGGATTCGTCGCGCCCTGGAAAGCGAGGGCATCAAGGTCGTCGGCGAGGCCAGCGACGGCGCGGCGGCGATCAAGTTGGCGCTCGAACACAAGCCCGACGTCGTGTTGATGGACGTGTCGATGCCGGGGATGGACGGTGTCGAGGCGGCGCGGCGGCTGGTCGAGGCGGACGGGCGCCAGCGCGTCGTCATGCTCACCATGCACATCGATCGTGACGTCATCGACCGGGCGATCCGCGCCGGCGCCGTCGGTTATCTCACCAAGGACTCGTCGATCAGCGAGGTGATCCTCGCCATCCAGCTTGCCGCGAATGGCGACCGGCCGATGTCACCCCGTCTCGCCGCGGCGATGCTCGACGAGGCTCGCAAGGACGACGCGTTGATCTCGGCGCGTGAGGAAGAGGTGTTGCAACTCGTCGCCGACGGCTACGGCACCAACGAGATCGCCGAGAAGCTGTACATCAGCGGTAAGACGGTCAAGAACCACCTCGCCTCGATCTACGAGAAGCTCAACGCCCGTGACCGTACGCAAGCGGTGCTGATGGCCGTCAAGATGGGCATCGTCAAGCTGACGTAGATCTCTTGCCCGTCGAGCGCATCGCCCTGGTCGTGGCGGGACTTCTGCTCGTCGGTGCATGTGGGGACGAGCGAAGGACGGGCGCCGTCGCGCCACCTGTGACCGGCGTTGACTTGCCCACAGGAAGCGGTCCGGTCCACGATCCCGCCTTGTCGGAGGACGAGTTCGTTGCGGCGCTCGGCGAGCTCGGATACACGATCGGCGACCTCGTCGCTCAGGACCCCATGTACATCGATGTCGGTGACGAGATCGCGTTTGTCCCGCCCCAGGCGGTGCTCGAGGTGGACCGCGTGCAGCTGTCGGCGGCAGCCGTCGTGGTCGACGACGTCGTGGTTGTGCAGTACATCGCAGGGAACGCTCACTGCAGCGCTCCCGTCGGCGGGTCCGCCACCTTGCGCGGCACGTCCGTCGACGTGACGATGTACCACGGCCGCCTCAAGAACCCGAACGTCGGCGAAGAAGGTTGCCTCGATGTACCCGGAGACTGGCGAGCAACGCTCGTTGTCCCGGGCGCCGAACGAGGGATGCCAGTCGGCGGCGATGGCAAGCAGGAGGGCCTCACGACCGTCGCACCACCGTTGATCGAGAACTTGCAATCGGCGTTGATCTACCCCGATGAGCTGCCAGCCGTCGAATCGGTGACCGGCGACTGACGCGAGATCAGACCTCTTCTTCGGTCGGCGCTTCGGCAGGTGCTTCGGCGGCCGGTTCGGCCCCGGGCATGCCGGCCTCGTCGCCGCGTACCGCGTCGGGGTTGTTCTCGTAGTACTCCGCCCAGGCGGCCTCGCGTTCGGCATCGTCGCCACCGGCGGTCCAGTTGCCGTGCTCGTCGATCTCGAAGTGCTGGCGGTACTCCTCGGCGAGCTCGCCACCCTCGGCGGCCTGTTTGATCGACAGGCTGATGCGGCGGCGGGCAAGGTCGAGATCGATGATCTTGACCCACAGCTCCTCGCCGGGCGTGACGACCTG
>DATBKA010000048.1:0-3311 GCA_036556105.1 Ilumatobacteraceae bacterium
CCGGCCGCGGCCAGTAGCTTGCGCTTCGATGAAGCGCAGCACCGATCGTATCCTGACCACCCACGTCGGCAGCCTGGCCCGGCCAGAGTCGCTCCTCGACATCATGAAGGAGAAGGAGAACGACAGGCCCTACGACCATGACGCCTACGACCGCGAGGTCAGGGCGGCCGTGGCCGACCGCGTCCGCCGGCAGGTGGAGTGCGGCATCGACGTCGTCACCGACGGCGAGATGAGCAAGGTGATGTTCGTCGACTACGTCAAGGATCGCCTCGCCGGCTACGAGGAGGACCCGACGCCGAAGAGTCAGCCGAACAGCTGGCAGGCCGAGATCGACATGTTCCCCGAGTACTACGCCGACTACATGAAGAAGTACTCGTCGACCGTGGCGCGGCGCAAGACGATCGTCGCCACCGGGCCGATCTCGTACGTCGGGCACGACTTGCTGAAGATCGACATCGACAACCTCAACGCAGCGGTCGCCGGTCTCGACGTGACCGAGGTGTTCATGCCCTCGAACGGCCCGTCCGGGTTCGGCGAGAACCGCTACTACTCCACTCGCGAGGAGTACGTGCAGGCCGTAGCCGAGGCAATGCGCCAGGAGTACCTCGGGATCGTCGACGCCGGGTTCATCGTGCAGGTCGACGACCCCTGGCTGATCGGGGCTCTCACCGATCCGAGCAAGCCGATCGAGGAACGCGAGCGCGCCGCGGCGGCGCATGTCGAGATCCTCAACCACGCCCTGCGTGGCATCCCGGAGGAGAAGGTCCGCCACCACACCTGTTACGGGTTGAACCACGGCCCGCGTCTCACCGACATCCCACTCAAGGAGGCGATGAAGTTCGCCTTCACCATCAACGCCGGGGCGTACTCGTTCGAGGTGATGAACCCGAGGCACATGCACGAATGGCGTCAGCTCGCCGAGATCGGGGTGCCGGACGGCAAGGTGCTGATCCCGGGCCTCCTCGGGCACGCCAACAACTACGTCGAGCATCCCGAGTTGATCGCCGAGTACATCTGCAACTACGCGTCGATCGTCGGGCGCGAGAACGTCATCGCCGGCGCCGACTGCGGGTTCTCGTCGCGTGCGTCGTATGCCCCCGAAGTGCACCCCACCGTGGTGTGGCCGAAGTTCCAGGCCCTGGCTGAAGGGGCGCGCCTGGCGACGGCTCGTCTGTGGCCGTGACGCCCGGCGTCGCCCGACGCGAGGACCCGCCGCTCATCACCGGGCAAGGGACGTTCATCGACGGCTTGCGGCTGCCGGAGCTGGACGGCGCTGCTCATGCCGTCTTCGTCCGTTCCATCGAACCGCACGGCCGGTTGGTCGCGGTCGACACCGCCGACGCGGCTGCGATGCCGGGCGTGATCGCCGTGCTGACCGGCGCGGACCTCACCGACGTGTGGGTGCTGCCACCGCGCCTGCCGTCGGCGAACAAGGCGATGTTCCGCCCGATGATGGCGCTCGACACGGTGCGCTTCGTCGGCGAGCTGGTTGCGGTCGTGCTCGCCGAGACCCGCGAGCAGGCGGTCGATGCCGCCGAGGCAGTCATCGTCGACACCGAAGCGCTGCCACCCGTGATCGGGGTCGATGCCGCGCTCACCGACGAGGTCGTGTTGCACGCGGGCACCGACACGAACGTCTCCTTCGAGTGGTCGATGCCACCGTTCGACGCCGATCCGTTCGAGGGCTGCGACGTCGTCGACGAGTTCACGATCCGCCATCCACGTCTCCACGCCGGCCCGCTGGAGCCGCGAGCGGGTGCCGCGGTGTGGGGCGCGGACGGGCGATGCACGGTGTGGGTCTGCTCGCAGCGGCCGGCCGGCGCCAAGCACGTGATCGAGTGTGCGTTGGGCCTCGAGCCCGGCACGGTGCGCGCCATCGCTCCGAACGTCGGCGGCGGGTTCGGAGCGAAAGGTGGCTACGGCTGCCAACCGGAAGACGTGATCCTCGCCTGGGCGGCGCGGCGAGTCGGCCGCGCCGTGCGCTGGGTGGAGACGCGGTCGGAGTCGATGCTCGGCATGGGGCACGGCCGCGGCTCGGTTCACCACGTCCGCCTCGGCGGCACTCGGACGGGGAAGGTGCTCGCCTACGAGGTTCGTGCCGTGCAGGACAGCGGCGCCTACCCGGCGATGGGCACGTTCATCACCACCAACCTGCGCAACTCCGGCACCGGCGTGTACGACATCCCCACGGCGCGGGTCAGCGGGCGATCGGTCGCCACCAACACGTCGTCGACCATGGCGCTGCGCGGCGCCGGCCGTCCCGAGGCGGCCTGCTCGATCGAGCGGGCGATGGACCGCTTCGCCCGGCGCGTCGGCCTCGATCCGGTCGAGGTCCGCCGGCGCAACCTCGTGCCCGCCGATGCCTTTCCGTACAAGACCGCCACCGGATCGGTCTACGACAGCGGCAGGTACGCCGAGGCGCTGGAGCGATGCGTGGAGGCCGCCGGGTACGACGCGTTGCGCACGGAACAAGCAGCGCGGCGACAGCGGGATGATGTCGTGCGGCTCGGGATCGGCGTCAGTTGCACGGTCGAGATCACCGGAGGTGGCGAAGGCGAACGGGCGACGGTCAGCATCGACGGCGGCGGCGCCGTGACACTGATCGTCGGCACCGCACCTCATGGGCAGGCCCACGAAACGACGTTCGCCGCCGTCGTCGCCGACGAGCTCGGTGTGGCCAGTGAGCGGGTGCAGGTGCTGCACAGTGACACTGACATCGCCCCGCTCGGCGGCGGGACCGTCGGCTCCCGGTCCGCGCAGCTCGGTGGTTCGGCCGCCTACGGAGCAGCCCGGGACATCATCGACCTCGGCAAGCACGCCGCGGCGGAACGCCTGGAGGCCGCGCTGGCGGACATCGTCTTCGAGCCCGCCACCGGTCGGTTCCATGTCGCCGGAGCACCGGCGCGCGACCTCGGCTGGACCGACCTCGGACCGCTCGCAGCTGAGCACGTGTTCAAGCCAGAGACAGGAGCGGGAACGTTCGCGTTCGGATCCTGCGTAGCAACCATCGAGCTCGACACCGAGACCGGCTCGGTGCGCGTCCGCTCCTTGGTGGTCGTCGACGACGCCGGCACGATCCTGCAACCGCAACTCGCCGAAGGGCAGGTCCATGGTGGCCTGGCGATGGCGGTCGCCGCGGCGATCTACGAGGAGATGGTCTACGACGACTCCGGCGTGCCGCGCACCGCCAACTTCGCCGACTACGCGCTGGTGTCGGCGGCCGAGCTGCCGAGCTTCGAGACCCACGAGATGGAGACGCCGTCGCCGTGGAACCCGCTCGGTGTCAAGGGCGTCGGCGAGTCGGGCACGGT
>DATBKA010000049.1:0-13325 GCA_036556105.1 Ilumatobacteraceae bacterium
GGAGTGGATCGTGGCGATCAGGCCGGCACCCAGGAAGCCGACACGCAGCCGATCGCTCATCGGCTGGACGGTATCGGATCGTTCTCCCAGCGGCCGTGTATCAGCGGCCCGCGTTGGGCACTCTTCCGGTCAGACCAACGAGAAGGACCCTTCTGTGTACTCGAGGATCGTTGTCGGCACCGATGGAACCGATCGGTCGCTGATCGCAGTGGATCATGCGGCGCGCCTTGCCGCGGTTTGTGCCGCCGAACTGCACGTCGTCGCGGCCGTGGCGCCGTCGGACGGGCAGCAGCGTCCGCCATCGTCGATGCGCCAGGTCATCGCCGAGCTGACCGACGCCTCCGCGAAGGCGGCAGCGAAGATCGGCCACGACGCCAGCAAGCGGCACGGGGTGCGCGTCGTCGAGCATCCACACGTCGGTGAGCCGGTGTCCGTGCTGATGGCCGTGGCCGAGAAGGTCGACGCCGATCTGATCGTCGTCGGCAACAAGAGCATGGCCGGCCAGGTGCGCAGATTCACCGGGTCGGTGCCGAGCCGGCTCGCCCACCACAGCTCACGCCCGTTGCTGATCGTCCACACCGGATAGGGGTTGCAGCTCGGTCCACTGGACGACACGGGTGGCGAGCGCGCCGGCCTCGTCGTGATCGTGGGTGACGACGACGGCGGTCGTCTTCGTCGCGGCCAACACCTCGGACAGCTCGGCGATCAGTCGGTCGTGCAGGTCGCGGTCGAGGCCGGTCAGCGGCTCGTCGAGCAGCAGTACGGCAGGTCTGGGCGCGAGGGCGCGGGCGAGGGCGACGCGCTTCTTCTCACCACCGCTCAACCGGTCGACGCGGCGGTTGGCAAGTCCGCCGAGGCCGACCAGGCCGAGCAGTTCGTGGACGCGCTGGTCGATCCGGTCGTCACTCCAACGATGCATCCGTGGTCCGAAGGCGATGTTGGCGAAGACGTCGAGGTGCGGGAACAACTGCTCGTCCTGGAACATCAACCCGATGTTGCGCTGATGGGCGGGCCGGTCGGTGATGTCGACGCCGTCGAGGAGAACCGTTCCTGCGTCGGGCCGCAGCAACCCGGCGATGACGCGCAGCAGGGTGCTCTTGCCGGCGCCGGACGGGCCGAGCACGGCGACCACCTCACCGTCGTCGACGCGCAACGACAGCTGATCGAGGATCGTCTGCGCGCCGAACCCGACGACGAGACCATTGGCCTCAAGCACGGTCGGACCCGAGGCGTTCGCTGACTCCGCTGACCATGACGACGACCGTGGTGAGGGCGAGCAGGATCGTGGCGACGGCGAACGCCTGCGCTCGCGGCAGCCCCCCGGATCGGCCGAGTAGGCGGTTGATGGCGATCGGCAACGTCTCCCGACCGGATCGGGTGAGGATCGTCGTTGCCCCGAACTCGCCGAGCGAGATCGCCGCCGAGAAGCCTGCGCCGGCGAGGAGCGGGCGTCGCAACGCCCGGGCATCGACGTGCCACCAGGCGCGGATCGGCGCCGCGCCCAGCGTCGCCGCTGCCGCGTGCAGATCGCTTGGGATGGTGCGCAGCACCGTGAGCAGGCTGCGCACGACGAACGGCACGGCCACCAGCGCGTGGCCGAGTGGGATGAACCACCATCGCGCCCGCCAATCGAACGGGGAGACATCGAACGTGATCAGCAGGCCGAGCCCGACGGTCACCGCCGATGTGCCGAGTGGCAGCATCAGCCCGGTGTCGAGCAGGCGGCCGAGGCGCGGTGAGGCGGCGATTGCCGAAGCGGCGAGGAACCCAATCGCGCAAGCGATGAGCGCGGCGACGACGGCGAAGCGCAACGAGACGCCGATCGACGCCAGCGGGTCGACACCGAGGCCGACGCCCGGGCGCACCTCGGCAGTGCCGAGCTTCGTCCAGCCGGCGAGCGACCAGCCGCGGCCGGTGTCGAACGAGCGGGCGACGAGCGCCGCCATCGGAGCACCGATGGCGAGCACCGTGGCCACGGCGACCGTGACGACGAACGCCTGCTCTCGCCTGCCGCGTGGCCGGCGCGACCCGGTTGCTCCGGTGAGCTCGAGGGCGGATCGCCGTTGGCGCCGCGTCGCCCAGACGATGACCACGGCGAGCATCACCAGCTGGGCGATGGAGAGCGTCGCCGCGCCGCGCACGTCACCAAGCTGCGTCGCCCGTCGGGCGATCTCCACTTCGAGCGTTGGATGCGTCGGGCCACCAAGCAGTGTGGCCACACCGAACGAGGTGAAGCTGAACAGAAAGATCACTGCGGCGGCCGACCAGAGAGCCGGAGCGAGCAACGGCAGCAGCACCAGGCGTGTCGCCTGTGCGGCGTTGGCGCCGAGCGTGCGCGCCGCGCCGACGAGATCGTGGGGGATGACGGCGATCATCGAGCCGACCAGACGGACGACGACGGCCACGTTGAAGAACACGTGAGCGAGGATCATCGCCCGCGCCGTGCCGTGCCACGAATCGGGCAGCAGCGCGAGAAACGCAGCTCCAACGGCGACGGTCGGCAGCACGAACGGCACGGTGGCCATCGCCAGCAGCGCTCGCCTGCCGGTGAACGAGTACCGAGCCAGCACGTATGCCGGTGCGAGACCGGCGACGAGGGTGAGCACGGTGCTGACGACCGCCTGCCACAACGTGAACCAGACGATGGTCGTCGTGTGCCGGAACGGCGAGCCGGCGGTGGTCCGCCGCGTCGTCGACCAGATCAAGTTGACCACGGGCCAGGCGTAGAACCCGACGATGAACAGGGCCGGCGCCGTGGCGAGGACGACGACGAACGACCGTGGCAAGCGATTCAGCGCAGCACGATGTCGGTCCACTCGTCCTGCCACTTCTGACGGTTGGCGGCAATCGTGGCCGGATCGAGGGACAGAGTTTTCGTCGGTACGACGGTGTACTTCGTGAACTCCTCCGGCAAGGCCACACCGGTCCGCGCCGGATAGACGAACAACCCGAGCGGGAGCTCGGACTGGAAGCGGCTGCTGACGAGGAAGTCGACGAGCTGACGAGCCTCCGTCTCGTGCTTCGTGCCGCGCAGCACGCCGGCGAACTCGACCTGGCGGAAGCAGGTCGAGTCGACCACGGCCGTCGGTGCGTCGGTGCGTGGGGGATCGGCGAAGATCACCTCGGCCGGGGGGCTGGAGCCGTAGCTGACGACCAGCGGACGGTCACCCGTCGATCCGGCGGCGCCGCTGAAGTCCTCGTAGTACGCCGCGTCCCAGCCGTCGACGACCGTGACACCGTTGGCTCGCAGCTGTGCCCAGTAGTCCGTCCAGCCGTCGCCGAACTCGGCGATCGTGGCCATGAGGAAGGCCAGCCCTGGCGATGAAGCCGACGGGTTCTCGACGACGAGCAGATCCTTGTACTCGGGCTTGGTCAGGTCGGCGAGGTTCCCTGGCGGCTCGATGCCGTTCGTGGCGAACCACTCCTTGTCGTAGTTGATGCACACGTCACCGAAGTCGACCGGTGTCAGCTCGTGGCCGGGCACCATCGACGCCAGGTTCATCGAGATCGCGTTCGATCCGTTCGGCTGGTATGGGGCAAACACGTTGTCGTCGATGGCCGCCGACAGTTGCGTGCTGTCGATGCCGAACATCACGTCGCCTTCTGGGTTGCCTGCCGTGAGACGCGCTTTGGTCAACATCGTGCCGGCATCGCCGGCGGTCACCACCGTGACCTTGATGCCGGTCGACTGGGCGAACTCGTCGAGGGCCGCGTTCAGTGCCGTGTCCTTGGTCGGGAACGAGTCGTAGGCGACGAGAGTGATCGGCGATGGGGCGCGCTTGGCCGAGTCGGACGAACTACACCCGGCGACCAGCGGCGTGATCACCACTGACAGGCCAATGGCGGCACGAGCGATCGGTCTCATGGCACGACCACTGTGAGAACGCCGCTGGCGACGGCGACGTGGACGAGCTCCGTCGACACGTTGCTGAGCCCCCGCGTGCTCCACGGTTCGAGCGCCGCGCCGGACAGCGGCCACTCGGCGCCACCGACGTCGACGCCGCGGCAGGCGCCGTGAAAGGCGAGCAACGAGAAGGGCGTGCCTTGCGGCAGGTCGAGCGTGATCTCGTGGCCGGGGTGAAGAACATGCACAGTCGCCTCGTCGAGCAACACGCGAATGTTCTCGAACCTGGCCAACAGCGGGTTGGCCAAGGCGGCGATCGTGCCGAGCGAGTGGTCGAAACGGGTGCCCGCCGAGCCCAGCACGAGCAGGTCAGCGGCGTCCGTCATCGCCGCCCGGCGCAGCGCCAGCTCGGTGTCGGTCGCGTCCTTGTCGACCGGATACTGGTCGATCTCGACCTCGTGGGCGTACGCCCACATCTTGCCGTGGGCGGTGATGCTGTCGAGGTCGCCGATCAGCAGCGTCGGGCGCAACCCGGCGGCGACGGCATGGTCGAGCCCGCTGTCCGCGGCGATGATCACCGCATCGACGTGCACCTCATCGACGCATTGGGATCTCAGCGGCCCTCCGCCGATCACCACCACCACTTGCGACATCGCATCCCTCCGCTGGCATTACCCAGATCAGGTCGCGGGTCGGTGGTGGCGACCACCCTCTCAGCCCGCCGAACCTGCGAGCTCCCCGTTTTCGGTTGCGATCAGCTTAGCCGTGGTGCGCTGGGTCTGCACGACGACGGCGGACAGGCCGGCGACGACGAGCACCATTCCGGCAACCTGCGCGCCGCGCAGTGACTGGTCGAGGAAGATCGCCGACCAGACGACGGCCAATGCCGGTTGGCCGACCTGCATCAGCGACATGATGCCGATCGGCACCGTGCGTTGGGCGAACACGATGAGGCCGTGGGCGGTGACTCCAGTCAGCAGGGTGAGCACGACGATGTAGACCATGCCCCGCGTGTCGAAGTCGCCGATCGAGTGGTCAGCGAGCGTCACCGGCAATGCCATCAACGTTGCCACGGGGAGTGCGGCCGCCATCAGCGCGGCCACGCTCATCCCGCTGCGGATCTGGCGGCTGGCCAGCATGTAACTGCACCACATGAACAGCGAGGCGACCGCCAACCCGTTGCCTGACCACGTGGCCACGCCGCGCGGTGGCGCATTGAAGAGCACGAGGGCCAGCCCGGCGAGCGAGACGATGCCGAAGGCGACGGCGCGGCGATCGATCCTCTCGTGGAAGAACAAAGCCCCCGCAGGGAGGAGCACCAGCGGAGCGAGCGCGCCGATGAACTCGAGGTTGGCGACGCTGGTCTTGGTCGCGGCTGTGTAGAACAACGTCGTGTTGATCCCGATCAGCGCCCCTGCAAGCGCGGCGCGGCGGAACTCCTGACGCGTGATCCACCGGTGTTGGGTGACGCGCAGCATGAGCATCCACAGCGCGCTCGCCAGGAGCATCCGCCAGAACGCCACGGTCGGGCCGGGCACGCCCGACTTCCTGACGATCGTCGACCCGGCGCTGAACGTGACCACCACGGCGACCATTGCCGCCAGCCCGATCGGTCGCGCGTGCCGGACGGTGGGGCGGTGGGTGGTGGCCCGAGTGGCGCTCACGTCGCCGGCTGTCGGCGGATGTCCGGCTCGATGTAGATCGTGGTGGTCTTGGGCACGGCGGCGCGCAGGGCGCGTTCAGCCGCGTCGATGGCCCGCGCCAGCTCCTCGACCGACAGCGAGTGGGTGAAATCGACTTTGGCCGCGACGAGCAGGTCGTCGGGGCCGAGGTGAACGGTGCGCAGGTGGATGATCGAGTTGACCTCGGCCGACGAGCTCAACGCGGCAGTGATCTTGGCCAAATCGGTCTCGCTGGCGGCCTCGCCGATCAGCAGCCGCTTCATCTCGCCGGCGAGCACGATGGCGATGATCACCAGCAGGACTCCGATGGCAATGGACCCGAGGGCATCCCACCGCGGGTTGTCGGTGACCTCGGCGAGGGTCAGCCCGACCAACGCGACCAGCAGGCCGATCTCGGCGCCGACGTCTTCGAGCAACACGACCGGCAGCTCCGGCGACTTCGCCGTACGGATGTACTCGAACCACCCCATGCCGTTGGTGCGGAACGGCCGCGCCTCTTTGACGGCAGTGCGCAGCGAGAAGCTCTCGAGCAGGATGGCGATGCTGAGGATGACGAAGGCGACCACCGCGCTGTCGATCTCGTGCGGATGGCGCAGCTTGTCGATGCCCTCGTACAAGGCGAACAACCCGCCCATGCTGAACAGCACGAGGGCGACGACGAACGCCCAGAAGTAGCGCTCAGACCCGTACCCGAACGGGTGCTCGCTGTCAGCCGGCCGCTTGCCCCGCTTGGATCCAAGCATCAACAACGCCTGGTTGCCGGTGTCGGCCAGCGAGTGCCCGGATTCGGCGAGCAGTCCGGCGGAGCGGGTGATCAGGAATCCGGCGAACTTGGCGACGGCGATGCCGAGGTTGGCGAAGAACGCGGCGACGATTGCCTTCTTGCTGCCCTCGTGCATCCTCCAAGGTTGGCATCGTCGGTCGTGCAACACAAAGAGGAGCGGTAGCGTGGACGCCGTGAGTCCCCTCGCGCCGGAGTCGTCCCGAACGGCCGCCGACCAGATCATCACCATCACCGAAGCCGCCCTCGACGAGCTGCTGACCTTGCGCGAAGCAGAGCCAGAGGGTGATCGGCTGGGCCTGCGCCTGGAGATCGTCAGCGATCCGGGCGAGCCGTTCCGGTACGACCTCAGCTTCGACGTCATCACCAAAGCCGCATTCACCGACGAGGTGCGCACTCACGTGCATCCGCAGCGCGGCAGCCTGAAGGTGATCATCCCCGCGGCGGCCATCGACCTCCTCGAAGGCGCCACCCTCGACCACAACGACAACCAAGGCCTGGTCATTCGCAACCCGAACAAGCCCAAGCCTCCCTCGGTCGAAGGTCTGATCGCCGACGACGAGCTCAGCGCGGAGGTCGAGGCATTGGTCAAGGCCGAGGTCAACCCTGCGCTGGCCGCCCACGGCGGGTTCGTCACCTACGTCGGCCACGATGGTGAAGGCACGGCGTACCTCACCATGGGCGGTGGCTGTCACGGTTGCTCGATGAGCCGCATGACGATGCTCGACGGTGTGCAGACGATGCTCACCGAGCAGATCCCGGCGATCGAACGAGTCCGCGACCTCACCGACCACGCGTCGGGCGAGAACCCGTACTACCACTGACGAACTCGATCACCGCGCGCTGCACGAGATCGCGCTCCACGTCGAGCGTTGCCACGTGCCCGCTGCGGGCCAGGCTCAATCGGGCCGGCGGCCGCGGTAGTGCCGCGGCAATGACGTCCGATGACGCCGGGTCGACGATCGCGTCGTTGGCGCTCGTGATCAGCAGCACCGGCTGCTCGACGACGGACAGATCGATCGCGTCGACCCCCTTGTTCATCTCGATCAACGCCTGGATGGGCAGTCGCGAGTAAGCGATCTCCTCCAGCGCGTCGGGCTCGACCTCGATCCACGACTGGCCGCGGCTCCTGCGCCACTCCAGACCCTCGAGCGCATCCGGGTTGGACGCGATCGGGTTGATGCAGACCACGCCCCGGGCGCGGCCCTCAGCGGCGAGCTGCAGGGCGAGGGCGGCGCCCATCGACTGGCCGACCACGAAGTCTGCGTCCCACGCACGGGCGGCCTCCATCCAGTCGTCCCACGTGATCCCGGTGAGATCGGCCGGGTCCGTTCCGTGGCCGGGCAGCGTCGGTGCCAACGTCGTGCATCCGGCATCGATGCACGCGGCGACGATCGTCCACATCGTCGCCCCCGTTCCACCGAGGCCGTGCAGGCACAGCACGCGGCTCATCGCGGCAGGGCGCTGGTGAGATCCTTCAGCAGGTCGGCAGTGTCTTCGAGCCCGACGGAGATGCGCAGCAGCCCGTCGCTGAATCCCATCGTCGCCGCTTCCTGGGGCGTCAGGCTGGCGTGCGTCGACGTGGCCGGATGGCAGACCAAAGTCTCCGGTCCGCCGAGTGACGTGGCGACTCGCGCCAGGCGCAGCGACTCGAGGAAGTGCGCCGCGGCGTCGCGTCCGCCTTCCAGCTCGATCGCCAGCACGGTGCCGCCGTTGCGCATCTGCCGTTTGGCCAGATCGAACTGCGGGTGCGACGCCAGACCGGGGTAGTGCACGGCAGTGACACCGGGCTCGTCGACCAACGCCTCGGCGAGATGCAACGCCGACGCCGACTGATGCGCGGTGCGGACGGCGAGCGTGCGCACGCCGCGCAACGCGTTGAGCGCGTCGTACGGCGAGGGGGTCGAGCCGTGCAGCACGGAGTAGGCCCAGATGGCGTCGATCAACTCGCGCTCGGCCGCGATGACGCCGAGGGTGGCGTCGTTGAGCCCGGCGATTCCCTTGGTGGCGGAATGCAACGAGATGTGCACGCCGTACGACAACGGTTGCTGGCCGAGTGGTGTGGCGAACGTGGAATCGACGACGGTGATCGGACCACGAAGTGCTCCGAACTCCTCGAGGTCGATCAGCTCCAGGCGTGGGTTCGACGGCGTCTCGGCCAAGGCGAGCATCGTCCGCCCGGGACGCAGCGCGGCGGCGAAGGCGCCGGGCTCGGTGCCGTCGACGAACGTGGTCTCGATGCCCATGCGTTGGCACGGGCCCTGCAGGAAGGCGAGCGTGCCGGCGTAGAGCTGGCGCTGGGCGACGATGTGGTCGCCGCTCGAGCAGAGCGCGAAGACGACCGTGGCGATGGCGCCCATCCCCGAGGCGAAGGCTAGGGCGTCGTCGGCACACTCCAGCGCGGCGATGGCCTCCTCGAAGGAGCGAACGGTGGGGTTGGAGTAGCGGCTGTAGAACTCTCCGGCGCGAGTGGCCGTCGCCCGACGGTTGGCGTCGGCGAGACCTTGCGACTCCCACGTGGTGCTGGCCCACAAGGCAGGGGCGAGCGACGTCTTGCTGTGGGCGCGACCGGCCGTGATCGCTCGCGTTGCCGGCTGCTGGCTGTCGCTCATTCCGTCCAACGCTACGCGTTCGGACGCCGTGCTTCCTACCGAGTTGCTTCCTACCGAGTTCGTCAAACGGTGAGGGTGGAGAGGTGGTGGTGCAGGAGGCCGTTGGACGACACGGCTGAGTCACCGAGGTACGTCCGTTCGCCGTGTCGGTCGGTGAACGTGCCGCCGGCTTCTTCGACGATCACCATGACTGCGGCGAGGTCGTATGGCGCCAGCCCGACGGCGTCGATGGCCAGATCGACGGCGCCTTCGGCGACGAGCATGTGCTGCCAGAAGTCGCCGAAGCCGCGGGCGCGATAGGCGCGCTGCTGCAGTTCGACGAGTCGCGCCGTGAGACCCAGTTCGTCCCAACCGGATGAGAAGGTGACGCACACCTGCGCTTCCTCGAGGTTGGCGACCTGCGACACCTGACATCGGCGGCCGTCGGCGAAGGCTCCGCCATCTCGCCGTGCCCACCAGCGCAAGCCGAGCGCCGGCGCCGACACCACGCCGACGAGCGGTCCGTTCTCGGCGTGGGTCAAGGCGATCAACGTCGCCCACACCGGGATGCCGCGTACGAAGTTGGACGTGCCGTCGACGGGATCGATGACCCACAGCCACGGCGACGCGGCGTTGCCCACGACGCCGTGCTCCTCACCGAACAGTCCGTCGTCAGGACGTCGCCGTGCCACCTCGGCGCTGATCGCCGACTCGGCGTGACGGTCGGCCTCGGTGACCTCGGTGCGGTTCGTCTTCCAGGTCAGGTTGAACGAACGCTGCGTGTAGTAGGGGAGCGTGATGCCGTCGGCGATGTCGGCGAGGGCGAGGGCCAGGGCGAGATCGTCGGCCAGGTCGCGGCCGGTGCTCACCGCGGGAACTCCGGCTCGCGCTTCTCGCGCAGCGCGGAGAACCCTTCGACCACCTCGGGCCCGAGGAAGTTGAGCACCTCGTAGGCGAGCGACGCCTCGAAGAACGGCAGGCCTTGGCGCAGCCAGTAGTTCAGCGAGCGCTTCGTCAGTTCGATCGCCTTCTGCGGTCCGCGGGCCAACCGTTCGGCGATCGACATGGCCGTCGGCAGCACCTCATCGGCGGGCACGGCTCTGGAGACCAGCCCGATCCGCTCCGCCTCGCGACCGGTGATGAAGTCGCAGGTCAGCAAGTAGTACTTGGCCTTCGCCATCCCGCACAGCAGTGGCCAGATCGCCACGGCATGGTCGCCGGCCGTGACGCCGAGACGGATGTGGCCATCGGTCAAGCGGCAGTCCTCGTTGATGATCGAGATGTCGGCCAGCAGCGCCACGGCAAGCCCGGCGCCGACGGCCACTCCGTTGATCGCGCTGATGATCGGCGTGTCGCACTCGATCATCGTGCGCACGAGATCGCCGCCTTCGCGGAGGATGTGGATCGTCTGCTGGTAGTTGCCGATCTGACCCTGGATCCAGTCGAGATCCCCGCCGGCGCTGAACGCCTTTCCCTCTCCGGTCACGACGACGGCGCGGACCTCCGGGCTGTTGTGGATGTCGGTGAAGATCGTCGACAGCTCGGCATGCATCTTCGCGTCGGTCGCGTTCAGCTTGCCTGGGTTGGACAGCGTGATCAGCATCACGCCGTCGTCGTGGATGTCGATGCCGAGTCGGGTGTACTTGTCGAAAGGCGTTGGCACGCCGGGACGTTACCGCTCGGGCCGTGCCGCCAACGAGCGTCGCGCCGCGGCGGCGATGCCGTCGCTGTCGAGGCCGAGTTGAGCCAGGATGCGGTCCGGCTTGCCCTGCGGGATGAACTTCGAGGGCAGCCCGAGCACCTCGACCGGAACCGTGCAATCGAGGGCGTGGAGCTGGTCGGCGATGGCCATGCCGACGCCTCCATCGCGAACGCCGTCTTCGCACGTGATGACGACGCGGTGGGTCGCCGCATCGGTGGTCATCGCCGAGTCGATGGGCGCACAGCAGCGGACATCCCAGACGGTGGCGTCGATGCCTTCCTCGGCGAGCACGTTGGCAGCCTGCTTGGCGAACGCGACCAGCTTGCCGACGGCGAGGATGCACACGGAACCATCGCCCTTGCGCAACTGCCGGGCGCGCAGCCCGACGCCGACGTCGAGCTCGCCGACCTGCGGCGCGGTGCCGTTGGGGTAGCGGATGGCCACTGGACCGTCGCCGACGATGTCGAGCGCGTCGTGCAGCATCACCTGCAGCTCCTGCGCGCTCGACGGGGCGAGGACGCGCATCCCCGGCACCTTGGACAGGATCGCCATGTCGTAGACGCCGTGATGGCTGGGCCCGTTGTCGCCGGTGATGCCGGCACGGTCGAGGCAGAACACCACCGGTAGGCGGTGCAAGGCGACGTCGTAGACGATCTGGTCCCATGCCCGATTGAGGAACGTGCTGTAGATGGCGACGACCGGCCGCAGCCCGCCCATCGCCATCCCGGCTGCGCCCGTGACCGCGTGCTGCTCGGCGATGCCGACGTCGAAGAAGCGTTCCGGGAAGCGGGTCTGGAAGGGGATCAGTCCGGTCGGCCCCGGCATCGCCGCGGTGATCGCCACGACGCGCGGATCGGCGTCGGCCTCCTTGATGATCCCTTCTGCGAAGGCCTGTGTGTACCCCGACGGGATCGCCGGTGGCGGCCCGACCAGCGGGTCGAACACCGGGGCGTCGTGGAGGTGCTTCTCGTCGTCGTCCTCGGCCGGCGGGTAGCCGCGGCCCTTCTGTGTGAGCACATGGACGAGGATCGGGCCTTCGCTCGACAGCTCGATCGCGTTGAGGAAGGTGTGCTCGAGCTCTTCGATGTCGTGGCCGTCGATAGGGCCGACGTAGCGGACACCGAGCGCTTCGAAGAACGACGGCGGCTGAAGGAACTCGCGCACCGCGGCCTTGAACGCCTCGACGCCTTTCTCGGCCTGCGGACCCACGTATGGCAGCTCGCGCAAGAACTGCTCCAGTTTGCGCTGACGCTTCACGTAGGTCGGGTTCAGACGGATGTTGGTGAGGCTGTGCGACAGGCGATCCGTGATGCGTTCCGGCAGGCTCGGGTGCTCGGCCACCACTCGTTCGAGCGACCGCGGGTCAGAGATGAGGTTGGAGATCGTCGGCGCATAGCTGCGACCGTTGTCGTTGAGGATGATGATGACGCGCTGTCCCGAGTGGCCGATGTTGTTGAGCGCCTCATAGGCCATCCCGCCGGTCATCGAACCATCGCCGATGACGGCAACGATGTGCCGGTGCGGATCGGTGCCGGCATCGCGGGCGACGGCGAGGCCATACGCGTACGACAGGATCGTCGAGGCGTGACTGTTCTCGACGAAGTCGTGCTTGCTCTCCTCGCGGCTCGGGTATCCGGAGAGCCCTCCGGCCTGGCGCAGCCCGTCGAACTGATCGCGCCGGCCGGTGACGATCTTGTGCACGTAGGCCTGGTGGCCGGTATCCCACAGGATCGCGTCGCGAGGAGAGTCGAAGACGCGGTGCAACGCGAGCGTCAGCTCGACCGCGCCGAGGTTGGAGCCGAGATGGCCGCCGGTCTCGGCGACTGCTTGCACGACGAAGTCGCGGATCTCTCCGGCGAGTTGCTCGAGCTCGGCGTGGCTCAACGCTCGCAGATCAGCCGGCTCACGGATCTCGTGCAGCAACATGACGCAAAGACGTTACCGTAGTCTGTCGCGCGGAGGTCATCGTGGTGGTCGGCATCGTCGGGCGAATCTCGCAACGCGCCCAGTTGTCGCGATGGCTGAGCAGCGCGATCGACGGCCAGCCGGTGGTCGTCGTGATCGAGGGCGCCCCCGGAGTCGGGAAATCGACGCTCGTGGAGTGGCTCGTCGGGCAGGCTGCTGCGCACGGCGCGATCACCCTCCACGTGACGGTTCCCGAACAAGGCGAGGTGGCCGTCGAACTCCGCCAGGCGGTGGCTGCAGCGGATCAGGCGCTGCGCCGGGGCACCCCGCAGCTGTTGGTGATCGACGACGCACACTGGCTCGACGAGGCCGGGCAGCATCTCGTCGAGCACCTCGCCTTCCGCCTCGGCACCGTGGCGCTCACCGGTCAGACGGCGCGCCTGTGCTTGTTGTTGGTGAGCCGCGACGGAGACGCGCCGCGGCTGGTGGCCCGGCTGACCGACGAACCGATCTTGCGGCGGATGACCCTCGACGCCCTCGACGATCGTGAAGCGATCGAGCTGGCCCGCAAGATCTCGCCCGGCATCACCGACCGGCGCACCATCGGTCGTCTTGCCGAGCTGAGCGGCGGCAACCCGTTGACGATCACAGCGCTCGTCGACTCGATTGCCCTCGGCGAGACGTTGCCGCCGCCGGCATCGACGACCGGGACGATCCCGGTCGAGGTGGCGTGGCGAGCGCGCCTGTCGACACTCTCACCCCAGGCACTCCGCACGGCCGTCGAGATCGCCTTGGCCGAACGGGTGATGGAGACCGAGGC
>DATBKA010000050.1:0-2631 GCA_036556105.1 Ilumatobacteraceae bacterium
ACGCTCGACGCACTCGACGCCGAGACGGAAGGCATGATCGGCTACCTCCTGCAGCAGGCGTTGCGCAACGCGGCGCGCGGGCTGGAGGTGGCGACGCTGCTGACGCAGGTCGTCGTCGACCGCGTCGATCCTGGCTTCGCCCGGCCCACGAAGCCGATCGGCGCCGTATACCCCGACCGGGCTGCTGCCGAGGCGGCGGGCCACGGGGAATGGTCGATCGCCGAGGATGGTCGCGGCTTCCGCCGCGTCGTTCCCTCCCCCGATCCAAAACGGGTCGTCGAGATCGGCGTCATCCGCCATCTCGTCGACGCCGGCGTCGTGGTGATCGCTGTCGGTGGCGGCGGGATCCCGGTGGTCGAGGAGGCGGATGGCTCCTTGCACGGAGTCGAAGCGGTGATCGACAAGGACCTCGCCACCGCGCTGCTCGCCACCGGTCTTGGCGCGCAGCGCATGCTGTTGCTCACCGACGTCGACGCGGTGCACGACGACTTCCGCGGGCCCAACGACCGCGCCGTGCGCTGCGGCTCCCCTGCTGCGCTGCGCGCCTTGTCGCTGCCCTCCGGTTCGATGGGCCCGAAGGTCGAGGCAGCATGCCGGTTCGCCGAGTGCGGCGGGGAGGCGGTGATCGGCTCGCTGGACGAACTGCCGGCGCTGCTGGCCGGCCGGTCGGGGACGATGGTCAGTCAGCGTTTCGAGCAGCTGGAGTGGTGGACGTCGGCGTCTCCATCGGGTACTGGATCGTGACGCGATAGTGCACGCTGAGCGCCAGGTCGTTCGAGTGGCAGGTGAAGCTGAGGTACGGCCAGGCCTTGCCCGGTGTCTGCTCTGACTCGACGAGCCGAACGGCGACATCGCTGACTCCGTAGGCCGTGGCCATCTGCGTGCGGCCGTCGATGACGATCTGTGTCGGCGTCGCTTCGGCCACGGCGACGGCACCCTCCACCGGTAGGCCGAACGCTTCCGGCACGTAGAAGCCGACCGGCGCACCCGGTTGTTCGACGGTGGTGCGCACGACGATGCCGCGCTGCTGGGCGGGAGCGACGCTCACCACTCCACTGAAGACGACGAGGCGGGCGCGGCGACCCTGCTCGTCTCTGACGATCTGCTGCAGCGTCGGCTGGGGCGCGGCGTTTTGCAGTGCATAGTCGGCCATGGCCCGACCTTAGATCGCGGTCAACGGAAGTCGCGGCTTGCAGCCGTGGCCGGCACGGTCAGCAACGTCAGCTCGTCGGCGACGATGTTGATGACGCCCTCGCTGCGCTCCAGCCGGCCGCGGATCAACAGCGCAGGCGCACTGCGGGCGATGATGCGGTAGCGCGCCCAGCATCCTTTCGAGATCACCACGTTGATCAGCCCGGTCTCGTCTTCGAGGTTCATGAACGTGACCCCTTGGGCGGTCATCGGCCGCTGCCGGTGGGTGACGAGCCCGGCCACCAGCACTTTGCTCTTCGGTGCGCAGTCCCACAACCCCTTGGCGGTGACCACGCCGCGTTCGGCGAGCTGCTGGCGGAGGAACTGGGTGGGATGACCATCGGGAGCAACGCCGGTGGCCCACAGATCGGCGACGGCGCGCTCCATCGGGTCCATGCCGGGCAGGCGCGGCGCACGTTCGCCAGTGATGATGCCTTCCAGCCGATCCGTCCGCGATTGCACCGCGGCGCCGACCGCCCACAACGCCTCGCGGCGTTCGAGGCCGAAGCACTGCTCGAACACCCCCGCCGTGGCCATCGCCTCGAGTTGTTGCAACTGCAACGATGGGACGACTCGCACCAGGTGCTCCAGCGACTCGTACGGCCTGCCCGCTTCGACTTCCTCGGCAAGCTCCTTGCCGATGCCACGCACCGAGCTGATGCCCAACCGAACGGCGACGCCACCGACCGACTCGTCGCACGGCTCCAACGTCGCCACCGCCAGCGAGGTGTTGAGATCAGGAGAGCGCACCACCACGCCGTGCCGGCGTGCGTCTTGACACAGCGAGTGCGGGCTCCAGAACCCCATCGGCTGCGCGTTGAGCAAGGCCGCACAGAACGCCGCCGGCTCGTGGAACTTGATCCACGCCGAGGCATAGACGAGGTAGGAGAAGCTGACGCTGTGCGACTCGGGGAACCCGTAGTTGGCGAAGGCGGCCATCTTCGTGAAGATCTCGTCGGCGACGTCGCCGGTGATGCCGCGCTCGGCCATCCCTTCGTACAGCCGGGCACGCAGCTTCTCCATCCGTGACCGGCTGCGCTTCGACCCCATCGCTTGGCGCAGCTGATCGGCTTCACTGGGCGTGAACCCGGCGACGTCGATGGCCATCTGCATCAGCTGCTCTTGGAACAGCGGCACACCGAGCGTCTTGCCGAGCGAGTTCTCGAGCAGCGGGTGCAGATAGGTGATCGGCTCTTGGCCGTTGCGACGGCGGATGTAGGGGTGGACGGATCCACCTTGGATCGGGCCGGGGCGGATGAGGGCGACTTCGACCACCAAGTCGTAGAAGCGGCGCGGCTTCAACCGTGGCAGCGTGGCCATCTGGGCACGCGACTCGATCTGGAACACCCCGACGGTGTCGGCCCGGCACAACATCGCATAGACGTCGTCTTCTTGGGGGATGGTGGCCAGGTCGACCTCGTAGCCGCGGTGCTCGCGGAT
>DATBKA010000051.1:0-1766 GCA_036556105.1 Ilumatobacteraceae bacterium
CTTCCGTGACTGTACCTTCGACCGCTTCGACCGGCTTGCCAAGTTCTGGCCGTACCCCGACACGACATCCAAGTCGACGCCGTGGGAAGGATCGCCCGAGTTCGCGTCGCATGGCGATCGTCAAGTGATCGTCGGTCAGTATCTCAACTACCGGATGACCAAACTCCAGAATCCGGGACCCCAGTTGCTGCTCGTCAACGCCTACATCCAGGTCGGTCGGGCGATCGTCTGGGTCGATCCGTTGTACAGCCCCATTCCCGGTCACCCCGATCCGATCGATGCGGTGGAGAGCGTGCTCAGCGCCGCCACTGCCTCGCTCGAGAAGGTGTTCGGCGGCGACTGATCAGGCGAGCATCGCGTAAGTGCCGGCCGCAGTGACGGCGTCGTGGATCGGGGTGATCAGCTCACCGAACCGCTGTGCTCCGTCATCGCCGATCGGTTCCCAGATCGTCGCGCACAGCCGGTCGGTCTCGTCCTCGATGTGCTCGCGGGCGTCGCTGCCCGCCTGCGTCGGCTTGCCATCGGCATCGAGCCAGCCTCGCCGACCGAGCCGCGCCATCGCCGCCGACCATTCGTCGTCGCTCCACCGGCGCGTGACATGAGCGAGACGGGCCGGGAAACGACCGCTGGCGACCTGCAAGGCGAGACAGTCGCTCGGGCCGACCTCGTTGTTGACCAGCACGGCGATGTGCGCGTCGCCTCGCCACTCGCGCACCACGGTCAGCTGTTGCCACAGCGCCGTCACCGGATCGTCCGGCAAGGCGACGGCCGAGTTCCCGGCGGCGAGTGGCCGACCACCAATGGTGAGACCGGCGACGACCGGATCGATGAGCCGGCGAGCCTCGGCGATCTGAGCATCGGACATCTCGACCCCGACGCGCTGCAGGGCGCGACCGACAACCCGGAACCGTGCCGCTTGCAGCGACTCGGGCGATGCCGTCGCCCACACCCCTGGCATCGCCGAGCGAACCGCGAGCGGGCTGAAGTTGTAGAAGGTGGCGATGATCACCTCGTCGGTGACGGCGCCCATCGGAGCCGAACGCGAACCGAAGTAGCCGCCGGCGCCGTGCACCCCGAGCGCGCCGTACTCTTGTTCCGCCTCGGGCACGAAGTACACGAGGCGATGCACGAGGTTGATGATCATGTGCACCGCGTGCACGACCGACCGATCCATCGGCGGGACTGTACTGCCTGTTCGGGCACGGACTCCGGCTCGACGGCCATCGACAAACGGGCGACCGACCGCCATGCTCAGGCAATCACGGAGGGCCGGAGGAGAACGACATGGGAGCGTACGACCAGAAGATCAAGGAGGGGGTTCGCCCCTTCCTCGACGACGGCGAGGAGGTGCTGGCGTCGATCATCGTGCGGCCACGCGGGTGGACGCAGGCGATGGCCGGGGTGCGGCCTGTCGGACAGGCGCAGATGCGCAACGCCAGTGAAGGCGCTGCGGCGTCCGGGTTCGCCTTGACCAGCCCGATGGCGCTCGCCGTCACACAACGGCGGCTGTTGTCCATCAAGATCGGATCACCGATCGGCATGGGTCTCGGCGGCAAGGTCAAGGAGTTGGTCGGCTCGGTGCCCGTCGGCGAGGTGGATTCGATCGAGATCCACAAACTGGCAGTCGGCAAGACGGTCACGGTCACCATCGACGGGACTCCGTTCACGTTGGAGGCCAACGCAGCCGCCGACGCCAAAGGTCTCGTCGCCGAGTTCGAACGCGTTCGCAACGGCTGACCGCTCGCCCGGGTGCGGCCTCGCCCGAA
>DATBKA010000052.1:0-8013 GCA_036556105.1 Ilumatobacteraceae bacterium
GGCCACCGCCGGGACCACCCCCCGGCCCACCCGGGCCGGGGCGCGGGCCACCGAATCCACCGCCGGGTCGCTGGGCACCGAAGCCGCCGCCCGTTCGCGGACCGCCCGGGCCTGACGACCGTGGGCCACCGGCACCAGTGCGCGGCCCGCCCGGACCGCCGGGTCGGGCAGTGAAGCCGCCGCCGGTGCGCGGGCCACCGGCGCCGCCGGTTCGTGCACCCGAAGGACTGCCGGTGCGCAACCCGCCAGGAGGCGGCGGGATCGGACGGCCGGATGACGACATCGGCCGGCCACCACCAGGAGGCGGGGGGATGATGCGTCCCGTCGTGCTGGTGGGTCGACCAGGCGGCGGGCCGGCGGGGCGCTGCGGTGCCGTGGCCGTCGAGGCGGCAGCGACGGCTCGGGCCGGGGTGCGTGGTTCCGCGGCGACGGGTCGCGCCGCGACCGGGGCCTGTGCGGGCGCAGCGGCTGCGGGCCGATGCTCGCCGGGCGCGGGTCGCGTGCTGGTGATGCGCCGCGCCTCGCCGTCGTCGTGAACCGGCTCGGCTGCCGGCGCGGCAACCTCGGCCACCGGCGCAGGCTCGGGCACAACGACCGGGGCAGCAGGTGCCGGCTCGGCCACGGCGGCTGTGGCCGCCACTGGCTCGGGCTTCGGCTCGGCCGCGGCCGGTGCTGCGGCTTTCTTGGCCGGCGCCTTCTTGGCCGGTGCGGGTGCCGCCGCCTCGCCCTCGGCAGGCGGCGCAGCAGCCTTGGCCGCCTTCTTGGCCGCCGTCTTCTTGGCCGGCTTGGGCTCTTCGGGCTGCTCGTCACGAGTGAGGCCATCACGAATCGCGCGCCGCTCGAGCCGATCAGCCTGTGCCTCGATCAGGGTGCTGGAGTGAGTCTTCACCCCAACGCCCATCACTTCGCACAACGCCATCATCTCGGCGTTGGTCATTCCGAGCTTCTTGGCGAGCTCGTGCACGCGAATGTTCTTCGCCAAAACCTGTGTCAGCCTCTCTGTCCGGGTTGTGCCGTCTGTCCGGTCGTTCCGGCAGCCGGTAAGTCTCTCATGTTGGTGATAACGCGTTCGAACGGGATCCGCAACGTGTCAAGTGTCGAAACCGCCACGTCGCGCCGCCAGGCACGACCGAACGCATGCCGTCGCAACGCCGTGTCGAAGCATGCCGCCGAGCACAGCCATGCCCCTCGGCCCTCGGCTGCGCGACCGACCACCGGGCCGTCCGGTGTCCATGCGCAGCGAACGAGCTGCGACTGCGGACGGTGGGCCCGGCATCCGATGCACATCCGGATCGGTGCGCGGCGTTGGTCATGCTCCTGCTTCGCCACCGGTTCCTTCCGTTGCTGCTGGTGCCGCCGGTGCGGCCTCTGCTTCTGCGCCCTCGGCGGGCGTCTCGCCCAACGCCTGCGCGTTCCACTGCTCCTGGGTCATGACGCTGCCATCGGCGGCATGCCATTCCATCTCGCCGGTCTCGGCGTTGGCCACCCATTCGCCTTCTTCGTAGTCGGATTCGTTGAACTCGCCTTCCGGCACCTGCGTCTCGCCGCGGATGTCGATGCGCACGCCCGTGAGCCGCGCCGCCAGGCGGGCGTTCTGCCCTTCCTTGCCGATCGCCAAGCTCAGCTGGTGATCAGGCACGATCACGTCGGCCTGGGTGGCGTCGTCGCTGATGATCACCTCTTTGACCTTCGCCGGCGACAGCGCCTTGGCGACGTAGTCGGCGAGATCTTCGCTGAACGGGACGATGTCGATCTTCTCACCGCGCAGTTCGTTGACGACCATGCGCACCCGTCCGCCGCGGGCACCGACGCAGGCGCCGACCGGGTCGACGTTGTGGTCGTTGCTCCAGACGGCGATCTTCGTGCGGTGACCTGGCTCGCGGGCGCAGGCCTTGATCTCCACGATCCCGTCGGCGATCTCGGGTACTTCCAGTTCGAACAACCGCTTGATCAGGCCCGGGTGGGTGCGGCTGACGACGATCTGCGGGCCCTTGGCCGTCTTGCGCACCTCGACGATGTACGCCTTGACGCGGTCGCCGGGCACCGGGCGCTCGAAGGGGACCTGCTCGGCCTGCGGCAGGAGTGATTCGACGCGACCCAGATCGAGCAGGGTGTAGCGCTGGTCGGTTTGCTGGATGATGCCGGTGACGATGTCGCCTTCGCGGTTGGCGTATTCCTCGAACTTGCGATCACGCTCGGCTTCACGGATGCGCTGGCTCATCACCTGACGGAAGGTTTGGGCAGCGATGCGGCCCATCTCCTCTTTCTTCGGTGTGTCGTCGCGTTCGTTGATCCAGTTGCCGTCCTCGTCGACGTCGTAGGCGGTGAAGGTGAACTCCATCGTGTCGGGGTTGACCTCGACCATCACTTCGTCGGCGGCATTGGGACGACGCTTGTACGCGGTGGCCAGAGCGTCGACCAGTACGTGCAACAGCGTGTCGACCGAGATGTTCTTCTCGTTGGCCAACATCCGCACTGCTTCAGACATGTCGAGGCCGCTCACGTTTTGCTCCTTCCTGCGGTTTGCTTGCCGGCGGGTTGCTTGCCCGGCTTCGGGGCGGGGCCCCATTCGAAGATGGTGCGGGCGCGATCGATCTTGTCGTACGGGATCAGCCGCTCGGTCGAGTCGGCGTCGTCGAGTCGGACCGTGATGGCGCGATCGTCGGCGGCGACGAGCACGCCTTGGGCGCGGCGCGCCTCGCCTTCCGCCGAATCGATGTCGCGCAGCCGGACCGCCACCTTGCGACCGATCGACTTCTGGAAGTGCGCCGGTGTGCGCAGGCTGCGCTCGAGGCCGGGGCTGCTGACTTCGAGGGTGTAGTGACCGGCCATCGGGTCGTCGTGGTCGAGCTCGCGGCCGATGAGGCGCGACGCCAAGGCGATCGCCTCCAGGTCGAGCGGGCCGTCGAACCCGGCAGCTCGATCGACGGTGATGCGCAACGTTCCGCCGCGAAACTCGAGGTCGTACACGTCGAGGTGGAGATCGGAGACGATCGGCGCGATCAGACGCTCGACACGAGTCAACGTGGTGTCGGTCATCGGATCTCCTCCCTTCTCGGTGTGCTTCGGCTGGTCAGCGTTGCCCCATCAGTAAAGAAGGCGTGGACCCAAGAGAGCCCACGCCTTCGGTTCATCGAACTTCAAAGGACCCATCGAGTATACCTGCTGGCGGGTAGTGTTTCGCCGCCGTCCGCGCTCTTCAGATGAGGTCAACCAGTGCTCCGAATGTCGACGTTGTTCCTGCGTACCCTGCGTGAGGATCCCGCCGACGCCGAAGTCGCCAGCCATCGCCTGCTCGTGCGCGCCGGGTACATCCGCCGCGCCGCTCCCGGCGGGTTCACCTGGCTGCCGCTCGGCTGGATCGTGTACAGCAACGTCGAGCGCATCGTGCGCGAGGAGATGGACAGGGCCGGCTTCCAAGAAGTCCACTTCCCGGCCCTGCTGCCTCGCGAGCCGTACGAGCTGTCGGGCCGCTGGGCCGACTACGGCGACAACGTGTTCAGGGTCAAGGACCGGCGCGGTGCCGACTTCCTGCTCGCTCCGACCCACGAGGAGATGTTCACGCTCCTGGTGAAGGACCTCTACAACAGCTACAAGGACCTGCCCCTCGTCATCTATCAGATCCAGACGAAGTTCCGCGACGAGCCACGGCCTCGCGCCGGCTTGCTGCGCGGTCGCGAGTTCGTGATGAAGGACTCCTACAGCTTCGACCTCACCGACGAGGGGCTGGACGAGAGCTACCGGCGACACCGCGTCGTGTACGAGCGCACCTTCGATCGGCTCGGCCTGCCCTACGTGATCGTGTCCGCGATGAGCGGCGCTATGGGCGGATCCGCCAGCGAGGAGTTCCTGGCCCCGCTCGACGCCGGCGAGGACACCTATGTGCGGTGCACGAACTGCGACTACGCGGCCAACACCGAAGCGGTGCGCATCGCCGTGCCGCCCCCGGTGCCCTACGACTCGGCACCTCCCGCCTTGGTCGCGGATACACCCGACACCCCGACGATCGACACTCTCGTCGATCTGATCAACGGCCGCGACGACCTGCGCCGCGGCGACCGCGAGTGGACGGCGGCCGACACGTTGAAGAACGTCGTCGTCAAGCTGCGCCACCCCGACGGACGCATCGAGGCGCTCGCCGTCGGTGTGCCGGGCGATCGCGAGGTCGACCTGAAACGCCTCGAAGCACAGCTCGGGCCGGCAGAGATCCTGCCGTTCACCGAGGACGACTTCACCGCCAACAAGCATCTCGTCAAGGGCTACATCGGCCCCGGCGCGCTCGGCGCGGGCAAGCCGGCCGGCGTCACCTACCTCCTCGACCCGCGCATCGTCGACGGAACGCAGTGGGTCACCGGCGCCGACCAACCGGGCCGGCACGTGCTCTACCTCACCGCCGGCCGCGACTTCACCGCCGACGGCACGGTCGAAGCCGCCGAGGTCAGCGACGGCGATCCCTGCCCGGTGTGTGGGAGCCGGCTGGAGATCGCTCGTGGCATCGAGATCGGTCACATCTTCCAGCTCGGTCGCAAGTACGCCGACGCCCTCGGGCTCACCGTGCTCGACCAGAACGGCAAGCAGCAGGTCGTCACGATGGGCTCGTACGGGTTGGGCGTGTCGCGCGCCGTCGCCGCGATCGCCGAGTTGAACAACGACGAGCAAGGACTGATCTGGCCTCGCGAAGTCGCCCCGGCCGACGTGCACATCGTCGCCACCGGCAAGCCCGACGACCCGCAGCTGCCCGCTGCAGAGAAGTTGGCGGGCGAGTGCGAGGCAGCCGGCATGCGAGTGCTGCTCGACGACCGTGTCGGCGTGTCGCCCGGCATCAAGTTCAACGACGCCGAACTGATCGGCGTGCCGACGATCGTCGTCGTCGGTCGCGGTCTCGTTCAAGGAACGGTTGAAGTGAAGGACCGCCGCTCGGGTGAACGACGTGAGGTCGCTCTCCAGGATGTGGTCGCTGAGCTGGGCCTTTTGCGCTGAACGGGAGCCACTTCGGCGTTCCCACCCGGGTCGGGACCTACGACTCTGGAGGTTGACGCCGGGGCGGGGCTTACTTTGCCCATGGATGTACTGCTGATCGAATCCACACCGGGCATCGCCTCGACGCTCCAGCATCGGCTTCTCCGCGACGGCCATTCGGTCGTGTCGTGCAACGACTCGCACGGCGGCCCGTGCCGCGGTGTCGAGAACAACGACGCATGTCCACTCGATCGTCACGTCGACGTCGCCGTCCTCGCCCGCGAGCGCGGCGCGGCGCGCACGCTCAACGAGATGGGCTCGGTCTGTGCCGAACGGCGCCGGGTCCCGGTCGTCACCCTCTATCCGGGCGACGAGTTCGGAGCAGGGCCGAGCGCCGAGATCGCCGCCGCCGTCGCCAAGCGCGAGGTGGAGGCGGGATATGTAGCGGCAGTACGTCGAGAGCTCGGACACGCGGTCGGCGACATCACGGTGCTGCGCGAGCACCAAAGGGTGCATGTCACCCTCCATGTCCACGAAGTGGCCAGCGCGCAAGCCGTTGCGATGCTCGCCGACCGCGCCCGCCATGCCGTGCGCGACCACGACCGGACGACACCCGTGATCGACGTGTCCGTGGTCAAGGAGCGCCCGCTCGACTGAATCGGCTAGAACGGTCGCATGCCGTTGAACCCTGATGCCGTCGGTTCCGTTGGCGAGCCGGTGCACGCCTCATGGACGAGCAAGGACGCCCTGCTCTACGCGGTGGGCATCGGTGCCGGCACCGGCGAACTGGCCTTCACGACGGAGAACACCAACGGGGTCGACCAACAGGTCTTCCCGACGTTCGCCGTCGTGATCGGCTGGGGCAAAGGCTCGGCGATGAGCAACATCGGCACGTTCAATCCGGCGCTGCTCGTCCACGGCCAACAAGCGATCACCCTGCACCGGCCGGTGCCCGTCAGCGGCTCGGCGACGTTGCAGAGCAAGGTCGTGGCGATGTACGACAAGGGCAGCGCCGCGGTCGTCGTCAGCGAGACGAATGCCACCGACGATGCCGACGGCAGCCCGTTGTACACGACCGTGTCGTCGGCGTTCATCCGCGGTGAAGGCGGCTGGGGAGGCGACCGCGGCCCGAGCGGACCGAAGAACGTGCCGCCCGAGCGCAGCGCCGATCATCAAGTCACCTATCAGACCTCACCGGACCAAGCCTTGGTCTACCGCCTCTCCGGCGACCGCAACCCGCTGCACAGCGACCCGTCGTTCGCGGCGATGGGTGGGTTCGAGCGGCCGATCCTGCACGGGCTGTGCACGTATGGATTCACCGGGCGGGCGCTGCTGCACACGTTGTGCGGCGGTGACGCAGCGCGCTTCCACCACGTCGAGGGCCGCTTCACGTCACCGGTGTTGCCCGGCGAGGCCTTGACGATCTCGATGTGGGACACGGGTGCCGGCGAGGCCGTCTTCACGACCTCCGTCGGCGACCGCGCCGTGATCGACCAGGGTCTGCTGCGCTACAGCTGAACGTTCTTGCGCTCGCAAGAGTTCCGGTCGGCTTCGCTCAGCCTTGGTTCTGCGGCCAGCCACCGGGCTCTCCGTCCATGCCCGAGTTGAGGCGGGCCTTGGCCAGCAGCTCACGGACGATCGGCCCCAATGCAGTCGGGTCCTCGATCGGCGCGTGCCGCGGACCGCGCACCCAACCCTCGGCGATGGCCAGCACCGATCCACTGGCTTCGAACACGCGGCCGGTGACGTCTTTCGACTCGGCCGACGCCAGCCACGTGGCGATCGGCGCAATCCAACGCGGGGATCGCATCTCCCGCTCCTCGTCGGTCTCCGGAGCCGGGCCGAGGCCCTCGGTCATGCGAGTCAACGCCACAGGCGCGACGGCGTTGACCGTCACGCCGTAGCGGCCCAGTTCCAGCGCGGCGATCGTCGTGAACGCAGCGATCCCGGCCTTCGCCGCGCCGTAGTTCGTCTGCCCCGGATTGCCGTAGATGCCGCTGACCGAGGTGGTGTTGATGATTCGCCCGTCGACGAGCTTGCCCGCCTTGGCCTGCTCACGCCAGTAGGCGGCGGCCCAGCGGCTCGGCGCGAACGTGCCCTTCAAGTGGACGTTGATGACAGCGTCCCATTCCTCTTCGGTCATGTTGGTCAGCATCCGGTCGCGCAGGATGCCCGCGTTGTTGATGACCGCATGCAGGTCGCCGAACGCCTCGACGGCGGTGTTGATCAGCCGCTGCGCGCCTTCCCACGACGACACGCTGTCGCCGTTGGCGACGGCCTCCCCACCCATTCCTCTGATCTCGGCGACGACCTGCTCGGCCGGGCTGAGGTCGCCACCGGTTCCGTCGATGTTCCCACCGAGGTCGTTGACGACCACCTTCGCCCCATGCGCGGCAAGGCTCAACGCGTGCTCGCGCCCGATCCCTCGACCCGCACCGGTCACGATTGCAACTCGTCCTTCACACAACTTGCTCATGACCCGCGATCATAAGGTGACGTCGTTCACGCACCCCCAATCGACCCGGCAATCGAAGCGGGGTTGGGATGCGTAGCCTGCTCGCCGATGAACCGAACGACGAGCGCCGATGTCGTGGTGATCGGCGCCGGGCCGGCTGGGTCGGCCGCGGCAGCGACCCTGGCACGGTCCGGCCGCTCGGTGGTGATGATCGACAGGGCGACCTTCCCGCGCGACAAGTGTTGCGGCGACGGGTTGACGACTCTGGCGCTGCGCGAGATGGAGCTGCTCGGCTTCGAACCGTCGATGGTGCCGACCTGGAAGTCGGTCGACGCGGCGTGGATCCGCTCGCCGTCGGGGCGCGTGGTGCAACTGCCGTTGCCGAGCGACGGGATCTTCGCGGCGACGGCGCCGCGCCGCGAGCTCGACGCAGCCCTCGTGCACGTTGCTGCGGACGCCGGCGTCGAGGTCCACGACGGATGCGCCTTGGAAGAGATCCGCGACAGTGCGACCGCGGTCGAGGTCGTCGCCGAGGGGATCGGCACCATCACAGCCCGCTACGTCGTGGCGGCCGACGGGATGTGGTCGCCGACGCGCAA
>DATBKA010000053.1:0-2263 GCA_036556105.1 Ilumatobacteraceae bacterium
GGCCAGGCTCACGACCTCCGTCGTCCCGAACGGGTTGTGAATGAATCCATCGAGGAACACGTCGGCGGCGCTCTCGATCGTGACCGTCGAGCTGCCAGGGTTCGTAATGGTCGTGAAGCTGAAGCCGCTCTTGTTGGAAACGTCGACGGTGATGTTGGCGTCGAATTGCGCGGACGCGTTGAGGACGTCGATGCCGCCCACGCGCAGGTCCCTGGACGAGGCGTTCTCGATCGTGACCCGATCGAAAGCGGTGCGGAACTCGAACGATGGCGTCCCGGTGATGGTGGCGCTGCTCGTGACCGTGCCGACGCCGCTCGGACCCGAATCAAGGAATGAAGCGGTGATCGACAAGGTGATGGTTCCGGCCAGAAGCCCGCCCGGATTCACGATGTCGCCAAGGATGATCTCGTCAGCCGTGATGTCGGGTGTGCCGATATTGATCTGCCTGACGATGCTGCCATCCGCGTCCACGACCAGCTCGGGACTGCGCAGCCCGAGCAGCACCACCGTGCCGTTGAAATCGATGCTTCGTGTATGGATGACGGATCGTGTTGCCAGCTCCTGACCCGTATCGATGATGATCACGCCGCCTTGCTTGATCGCCTCGGCCTCGTAGCCGGGATTCGAGGGCGCATGGGCTTCGACCAACAGATCTCGGGTGGTGATCTGCGCCCCGCTCGCCGTCGTGACCGTCGTCAGTGTGTCGAGGGTGTTGCTCGCGGCGGGATCCGAGTCGCCTCCCAGCCCGTTCGTCTCGGCGACCGCCCTCGCCTTGGTCGGCAGGCTCTCATGCCTCGCCTTGATCTCGACGAATGTCTCGCCCAGCACCCGTGCCTGATCGCCGATCGTTACCGAGACGTCGGAGTCGGCGCTGACCGTGGCCGTAGCGTCGGAGTCGGTCCCCGCGGCGTCGGCCCTCGAGTCCGCGGTCGCGTCGGCATCCAGGTTCGTCACCCGCGCCAGGATTCTGACCGTGTCGCCGCGCAGGTCGGCGCCGCCCGCGATCACGGTCGTGGTCGTGGCTCCGGTGACGTGGGTGGTTGCCCCGGTGGTCGCAAAAACTCCTGCGCCGAATGCGTCCACCTCCGAGTTCGCGTCCGCATCGGTGCTCATCCTCGCCTCGACGAGCAGGACGCCCCCGGCGGCAATGCTTGCGAAGTCGCCGATCGTCGTCGCGGTGCTGTGGTCCTGCACGGAAACGTTCGTTCTCGCCTCTGAAACAGCAACGACGCCGCCGCTGCCGCCGGTGGCATCGGCTTCGATCGTGTTGGCCGAGCTCGAAAGGGTGGTGGCGTTTCCCCCGGCGGCGACCGAGCCGTTGATGCTCGCGGCGGTGTTGCTGCCCGTAGCGTCGGCGTTCGCCGTGTTGATGCCGACGCCCACTACCCCGCCGGTAATGCCGAGGGCATTCGCCTTGGCGGCGTTTTCGCCGCTCGCCTCGATGGTGACGTTCCCGTCCGCCTCGAGCAGCGCGCCGCTCTCGACCGTGGTGTCGACGACCGCGCCGGAGGTCGCGTCCGCCAGCGCGCCATTGCCCCCAACCAGCCCGCCGCCCGAGGCGTTGGCCTCCGCCCTCGCGCCGAAGCTGCCTGTCTTGGCGTGCGACGCCTGCACCGTGATGTTGCCGCCGGCTTCGATGCCCGCCGCGCCGACGATGGCGTCGACCTCCGGCGTGACTATCGCCCTCGCCCAGTTGAACCCGACCGCAATGCCGCCGAGGCTCAGCCCGAAAAGGTCGGCGTCGGCCGTCGCCCTGGATTCGGCGCTGAGTTTCACGTCGCTCACGATGTCGATCGCGCCGACATCGATCGAGGCATGCACCGTCCCGTCAGCCTCGGCCGTCGAGAAGTTGCCGCTGAAGGCGCCGATGCCGCCGTTGGTCACGGTACCGTCGGTGTCGATCGTCGTGGTGGAGAGCGCCTCCACGGTCAATGCATTCGCCGTGACATCCGCAGCCAGCGCAGCCCAGGTGGTATTCGCCTCCCGGGCGTTGGCGATGACCGCGCCGACCGCCGCCGCCCCGCCGCTGATCCCGACGCCGTTGGCGTCCAGGTTGGCGACCGTCTCGGCGCGGAGCGTCGCGCGGTCGGCCATCTCCACGCCGGGGTCGGAATCCATGAAGGCGCGAGTCTCGGTCTCCGAGCGCAGATCGATGAAGGCGGCCTGAATGCCGACCAGCCCCCCGCCTCCCGCGAACGCCACCGCGTTGAAGCGCGTGATGTCGGTCTTGGCGATGATTTCGATGTCGTCCCCTGCACGCAGG
>DATBKA010000054.1:0-4036 GCA_036556105.1 Ilumatobacteraceae bacterium
CCGACCAGCGACAACCGAGCGTTGCGCTGCGCGTAAGCCCGCTCATGAGCGGCATGAGCACCGTCTTGGTCGGCCAGCGATTCCCAACGGTTGGCGACGACCAGCAACTCGTCGAACCACAACCCCTTGGCGTCACCGACCAGCAACTCCACCGACCCGGCCCAATGCTCGCGGGCCCGCGGGTTGGCATACAGGCCGGCCAACACCTGCAACTGATCCACCCCCAACTCGGCGTTGGCGGCGGCGGCACGAACCCGCTGACACGCATCGAACAGCCGCGCCGTCTGCACCCGGGTCTTGGCCGTGCCGTACGACCAGTTGCACGTCGCTCGCACCCAAGCAAACACCGACCGATGACCATCCTCGCGATACGCCCGCGAACGTTCCGCCTCGCCGATCGTTTCGGCGATCAGACCCTCCACACGGCGGCGGGCGACGTCCAGATCGCGCAGCACCGCCTCCAGCTCCCGCGGGCCCAGACCCTCCAGATCCGACACCTCCGGCAACACGATCGAACTCACGTTCCCATCATCCCACAGGGGTGTCGCACAGTTAATCGGCCGAGATCACTTGGGCTAACCGCTTGCGTCGCTCGCCGGGTTGCCCTAGGAAGTGACCATGAACCGGTTCACGGCGCTCGTCGGTTGCACGGTGCCCATCCAGCAGGCGGGCATGAGCGGTACGGCGACGGCGCCACTGGCCGCAGCGGTGTCCAACGCCGGCGCCCTCGGCATGATCGGCGTCGGGCGGCAACCGATCGAGCTGATCGAGCGCCATCTCGACGAGGTGGCCAGGCTGACGACCAAGCCCGTCGGATGCACGTGCATCGCCCATTTCGTGAAGCCGGAGGTGGTCGAACTGCTCGCCTCGCGCCTGCCGATTGTCGAGTTCTTCTACGAGTGGCCGGACGCCGACCGAGTCCCCGAGGGCGTGATCTGCGGGTGGCAGGTCGGGTCGGTGGACGAAGCCAAGGCCGCGGTCGACACCGGGTGCCAGTACGTGATCGCCCAGGGCATGGAGGCTGGGGGCCACGTTCGCGGCAGCATTCCCCTCGTCGAGTTGCTGCCGGCGGTTCGTGGTGCAGTCGACGTCCCGGTCATCGCCGCCGGCGGAATCGGCGACGCGGCGGCAGTCCGTGCGGCGATGAATCGTGGCGCAGACGCGGTTCGCATCGGCACGCGGTTCGTCGCCACGGCGGAGTCATACGCCCATCCCGCATACATCGATGCACTCGTCGCCGCACGCGCCGACGACTCCGTGCTCACCGAGGCGTTCCACGTCGGCTGGCCCGATGCGCCACACCGGGTGCTGCGCTCGTCGATCGAGGCCGCGGCCACCGCACCAGAAGACGTTGTCGGCGAAACCTCGCCGCTGCCCGGCACGACCGTGCCCATGCTCCGTTTCGGCGCCAGCTCCCCGAATCGCGACACCACTGGCGACATCAGCGCCATGGCGCTGTACGCCGGTCGCTCGGTCGGCTCGGTCGAACGCGTGATGACGGCAGCGGAGGTCGTCGAGGAGCTGTCCCGGGCGTTCCACGGATAGGAACGGTGGGCCTTCCTCGGCCCCATCGGATGCGGCAGAGTGAACGGATGGCCAAGCTCTCCGCAGCGATCGTCGGGTCCGGCAACATCGGCACCGACCTGATGTACAAGCTGATCAGATCCAACGTGATCGAGCCGCGCTACATGGTCGGCGTCGATCCGCGCAGTGAAGGTCTCGAACGGGCCCGCCACGCCGGCCTCGAAGTCTCTGCCGACGGCGTCGACTGGCTGCTGGCGCAGCGTGAACGCCCGGACCTCGTCTTCGAGGCGACCAGCGCCTACGTGCACGTGGCCAACGCGCCGCGATACGCCGAGGCAGGCATCCGCGCCATCGATCTCACGCCAGCAGCCGTCGGCCCGTTCGTCGTGCCCAGCGCCAACATCGACGAACACCTCGACGCCCCGAACGTCAACATGGTCACGTGCGCCGGACAGGCGACGATCCCGATCGTGCACGCCGTCGCCGCGGTCACCGAGGTCGACTACGCCGAGATCGTCGCCACCGTCGCCTCCGTCTCCGCCGGGCCCGGCACCCGTGCCAACATCGACGAGTTCACCCGCACCACGTCGCGGGCGGTCGCCGAGGTCGGCCGCGCCGGTCGCGGCAAGGCGATCATCGTCCTCAACCCCGCCGACCCACCGCTGATCATGCGCGACACGATCTTCTGCCAACTCCCCCGCGACGCCGACGAGAAGCTGATCACGAAAGCGATCGAAGACGCCGTCGCCACCGTGGCCCAGTACGTGCCGGGCTACCGGCTGAAGTCTCCGCCACAGTTCGGCGAGTCGCGCGACGGCCGTCCGCGCGTCGCCGTGCTCGTCGAAGTCGAAGGCGCCGGTGACTACTTCCCGCCCTACGCCGGCAACCTCGACATCATGACGGCAGCTGCCGCGGCAACGGGCGAACGCATCGCCCGCAACATGAAGGGATCGATCTGATGCCGTACTCCTCCACCCTCGACGTGCGCATGACCGACACGTGCCTGCGCGATGGCTCGCACGCCAAGAGCCACCAGTTCACGGAACAGCAAGTGCGCGACGTCGTCTCTGCCCTCGACGCCGCGGGGATGCCCGTGATCGAGGTCACCCACGGCGACGGGTTGGGTGGTTCGTCGTTCAACTACGGCTTCTCGCTCACCGACGAGCGCGTGCTGATGAAGGCCGCCGTCGAGACCGCCGAGCACGCCAAGATCGCCGCGCTGATGGTGCCCGGCATCGGCACGATGGACGACATCCGCTTCATCCACGACGCCGGGTTGTCCATCGTGCGCGTCGCCACGCACTGCACCGAGGCCGACGTCTCCATCCAACACTTCGGCTTGGCCCGCGCCCTCGGCCTGGAGACCGTCGGGTTCCTGATGATGGCCCACAGCCAGCCGCCAGAGACGATCGCCAAACAGGCGCGGATCATGGCCGACGCCGGGTGCCAGTGCGTCTACGTGGTCGACTCGGCTGGGGCGATGATCCTCGAGGACGTGCAGCACCGCGTCGAGGCCGTCGTTGCCGAGCTCGGCACCGATGCCCAGGTCGGCTTCCACGGTCACGACAACCTCGGCATCGCCGTGGCCAACTCGGTGATCGCCGTGCGTGCGGGGGCGGTACAGATCGACGGCTCGGTTCGCGGCTTCGGCGCCGGCGCGGGCAACACCCGCAACGAGGTGTTCGCCGCCGTCGCCGATCGGCTCGGGATCAAGACCGGGATCGACGTGCTGGCCCTGATGGACGCGGCGGAGGACGTCGTTCGTCCGGTGATGGACGGGGAGTGCATCATCGATCGCCTCGCCCTCGTGATGGGATACGCCGGCGTGTACTCGAGCTTCCTCAAGCACGCCTACCGCGCCGCCGAGCAGTACGGGGTCAGCGGTGCCGACGTGCTGCTGAAGTGCGGCGAGCAGAAGCTGGTCGGCGGTCAGGAAGATCAGATCATCTTCATCGCCGCCGAGCTGGCCGCCGCCAACGGCTGACGCTCAGCGGTCGTCGCTGTCGCGCATCGTTTGCAGCAGGAGCTGGCTACGCGCTCGGACGACGATCGCGTCGCACTCGCGGATGATCGACACCACTGAGCCGACGTGGTTGGCCGCGTCCTTCGTCATCTGCGGGATGGCGTCGTGCGCCAACTTCGGCAGGACTTGATCGAAGCCCGCAGCATCGAGATCGGCGAGGAGGCGGGCGACCCACGCGTCTCCGGTCGACTCGGCAAGCTGCTGCCGGTGTCGCATCGCTTCTCGCCAGTGGTCGCGGGCGCGATCGATGTTCTCGCCGAGGTATTGAAGGGCGAGCCCGGCTGTCACCTCCGACTTGGTGCGGAACACGAACAAGAACGCGTTGCGCCACCACGGGCGACGCGTCTCCCGGTCGAGATCGGCGATCAGCAACAGGTTCGACGTGTCGCGTAGCTCGTCCAGCAAATAGGTCAACGCAACGGACGCTGGCTCAGCCATCCTCGTCCCAGTGGCCGATCGCCAGGACCGGCACGTCGTAGCACCACGCGT
>DATBKA010000055.1:0-3091 GCA_036556105.1 Ilumatobacteraceae bacterium
TGGCCGAGCGGCTGCCGCCCGAGGATCGCCCATGGACCTGAGCCCGCGTTCGACCGCCACGCTCGAACCGGTTGCTCCACCCCGTCGACGCAACTGGAAGGCGTTCGCGCTGTTGGCGGTGGTGTTGGTCGCCGGCGGGATCGTCGTCACCAAGTTCCTCACGTCGGCGATCGACTTCTACTGCAACGTCGACGAGGTCGGCCACAAGAGTGGCTGCGAGGCGGGGCGCCGGTTGCGCATCCAAGGCACCGTCGAGGAGGGCACCGTCGAGAAGTCGGGCGCCGTCACCAACTTCGACATCGCCTTCAACGGGGCGACGATGAGCGTGCGCTATCAAGGCGATCCGGGCGGGTTGTTCCAGGAGTGCATCCCGGTCGTCGTCCACGGCTTCGTCGACCAGAGCGGCATCTTCGAGGGCGACAAGCTCGAGGTCAAGCACAGCAACGAGTACGCGGCGAAGAACCCGGAGCGACTCGATCAAGCCAGATCAGCAGCATGCTCGGAACAACAAGCCTGAACGGACTCGTCGGACATGCGGCCCTGATCGTCGGTCTTGCGGCCAGCCTGTTCGGTGCCCTCGGGCTGGTGGTGGCGACCGTCACTCGTGACGGCCGGCTGTTGCGCTCGATCCCCAACTACGCCTGGCTGGCGCTCGGCGGCGCCGTGGTGGCGATCGTGGTGATGGAACGAGCGTTGATCACGCGCGACTTCTCGCTGGCCTACATCCAGCAGGTCGGTTCGCGCGACACGCCCGCGCTGTACAACATCACTGCCTTGTGGAGCGCGCTGGAGGGCAGCATCCTGCTGTGGCTGTTGCTGCTCGCCGTCTACACCGCGGTCATCATGCGCCGCAATCGGCGCCGCCTCGATGACCCGCTGATCGCCTGGGCGTTGATCGTGATGTTCGCGGTCACTGCGTTCTTCTTCTTCCTGTCGTTCGGGACGATCGACGCGTTCAAGAACGGGCCCGCACCGAACTTCAACCGCTGCTGCCTCGGCCCCAACCCGTTGCTGCAGAACCACGTCCTCGTGCTGTTCCACCCGCCGATCCTCTACCTCGGCTACGTCGGCTTCACGATCCCGTTCGCGTTCGCGATCGCCGCGCTGGTGACGGGCCGCGTCGGTGAAGGGTGGCTGATGGCGACGCGTCGCTGGGCGCTGTTCGCGTGGGGCTTCCTCACCGTCGGCATCGTGCTCGGCGGGTGGTGGAGCTACGAGGTGCTCGGCTGGGGGGGTGTGTGGGGATGGGACCCGGTCGAGAACGCCAGTTTCCTGCCGTGGCTGACCGGTACCGCCTACCTGCACTCCGTGCTCGTCCAAGAACGGCGGGGGATGTTGCGCGTCTGGAACATCAGCCTCCTCGTGGCGACGTTCTCGTTGACGATCCTCGGCACGTTCATCACTCGCAGCGGCGTGTTGCAGAGCGTGCACGCGTTCAGCAACGGCACCATCGGTCCCTACCTGTTGGGGTTCTTCGGCGTGATCGTGGCTGTGTCACTGGCGCTGATTGCCTGGCGGGGCGATCGGTTGCGCTCGCCGGGAGCGATCGACTCGCCGGTCTCGCGTGAGGGCGCGTTCCTCGCCAACAACGTCATCTTCGCCGTGTTCGCCTTCATCGTGCTGCTCGGCACGGTGTTCCCGCTGATCGTCGAGGCGTTGCAGGACCGGCAGATCGCCGTCGGCCCGCCGTTCTTCGACCGCCTGTCTATGCCGATCGGGATCACGTTGCTGTTCCTGATGGCCATCGCCCCCGTGCTGCCGTGGCGCAAGGCCAGCACCGAGCTGCTCCGCGACCGGCTGTTCTGGCCGGCGTGGTGTGGTGCTGGCGCCTTGGCGGTCAGCGTGCTCGCCGGCGCCGACGGGCTGGCGCCGCTCGTCGCCTTCTTCCTCGGTGGGTTCGCCGGCGGCGCGGCCATGCGCCAACTCGCCCTGGCCGCGCGGCGCCAAGGATGGCGCGGCCTCGTCGGACGGGCCAACGGCGGCATGGTCGTCCACCTCGGGGTGATCATCGTCGCCGTCGCCTTGGCGGCATCGAACAGCTACACCCGCGTCGGCGAGTTCACGTTGCGGCAAGGCGAGCCGATCTCGTATGAGGGCCACACGTTCGAGCTCGTCGGGCTCCAGCAGTTCACCGATGCCCGCTCGACCGGCGTCAAGGCGCAGATCCGGGTCGACGGGGGCAAGAGCTACGCGCCGGCGATCACCACGTTCACGAACTTCGGCACGAAGGTGCCGACGCCGAGCGTGCGCAACGGCTTGATCAACGACCTGTACCTCACCCTCGAACCAAGTGTTCGCTTCGACGGCACCGAAGCGCCGGTCAAGATCTACGTCAAGCCGCTGATCATCTGGCTGTGGATCGGCGGGATGTTGATGGCCGTGGGCACGGTCCTCGCCGGCTTCCCCGGCCGCCGCCGGCGGCTGCCGACCGACCCCGTGTCGGCACCGATCGACCTGGAGCACGCCGGTGTCTGACGCCGCCGAGTCGGAGGTCGGCGAGACACGTCGCCGCCGTCGCCTGGCGCCGTTCGTGTCGCTCGCCGTCGCGGCCGCGTTGGCATCCCTGTTCATCGTCCTGGCCAGCAGCAAGTCGGATCGCCCGGACACGGCCTCGTCGTACTTGCTGGGCAGGCCCGCACCTGCCGTCGTCAGCGCCACGCTCGACGGCAAGCCGTTCGACCTTTCCCGCCGCAAGGGCAGTTGGGTGGTGCTCAACTTCTTCCAGTCGAGCTGCTTGCCGTGCAAGGCCGAGCACCCCGAGCTCGTCGCCTTCGCCGCCCAGCAGGCCGGCATCGCCGACGGCGCCGAGCTGTACACCGTGGTCAAGGACGACTCGAACGCGAACGTGTCGAAGTGGTTCGCCGATGAAGGCGGATCGTGGCCGATCGTCACCGATGACAACGGTTCGATCGCCACGGCGTTCGGTGTGGCCAAGGTCCCCGAGACGTGGATCATCGATCCGAACGGGATCATCCGGGCCCGCTTCGACGGGGCGCGGGACTGGTCGAGCAGCCTGGCCATCGACGTGGGCGAGATGGTCTCGCGCTGGGGCGGGTGCCCGGTCGAGATCTACAAGGGGCAGCCGCGCGGC
>DATBKA010000056.1:0-2608 GCA_036556105.1 Ilumatobacteraceae bacterium
GTGATGGTCGGCCTGCTCCGCCTCGGCCGCCACCGTCTGCCGCGGGTGGCTCTGTGGCTGTTCGGCATCAGCGCCTGGGTGGCGGTGATGGTCGGCCTGCTGTTCGCCAACGGCGACGTCGCCACCACGTGCGCGCCCGACCAGATGAACGGCTACTGGAAGCTGTTCGGTCGCTGCATCAGCGTCAACGAGACGCTGTACCTCGGCACGTTGAGCCGCATGGGCGGGCTGATGATGGGCGCCGCGTTCGCCATGGTGTGGCGGCCGATGGCGTTGCTGCGCGGCCCGGCGCGAGAGAAGAGCCGTCAGCTCGACCTGCTCGCCTTCGGCGGTCTCGCCATCCTCGGACTGCTGATGTGGAAGCTGACCCTCTCGGGTGACGGGCGCAACACCGGCATCCGCTTCGATCCGTGGCTGTTCCGCGGTGGCTTCTTCCTCACTGGTCTGGCCACGCTGATGGTGATCGCCGCGGTCACTCATCAGCGGGCGCTGATGGGGAGGGCACTCGGCAACCCTGTGCTCAACTACATCGGCACGCGCAGCTACGGGTTGTACCTCTATCACTGGCCGATCTACCAGATCATCCGCGGTCAGGCCGGCATCCCGATGTCTGGTGCGCAGTGGCTGTGGGCGATGGTGTTCACCGTTCCGATCACGGAAGCCAGCTACCGCTTCATCGAACTGCCCATCCGCCAAGGCCGCCTCGGCGAGTGGATGAAGGGCCAGCGCCGTCCGCGCACGCTCGCCGCATACAAGCGCCGGCAGCGACTGGCCGGTGTCGGGATCGCCAGCGCGGCACTGGTCGGCTTCGCCGGGGTCAGCATCGCCATGGCCAACAACGAGTGCGTCGGCCAGGTGGAGTGCGACAGCGAAGCGGGCATGGCCGCCGGCGAGACGCTGCCCATCGTCACCGATCCACCGGCGTCGATCGATCCGACGACGACAGCTGCCAACGTGGTGACGCCGTCGGGTGTGGTTCCGATCGAGACGGTCGCGCCGACGACGCTTGCGCCGACGACGACGGTGTTGCAGAACATCCCTTACTTCGCCGTCGGGGAATCGGTGATGCTCGGCGCCAAGCCCGTGCTGGAAGCCCGCGGCATCAAGACCGCAGCCGAGGTCTCCAAGGGTCCCACCTGGGAGCTCGAACAGCTGCGCGCTGCCAAGTCGCACTACAACATCAAGAACGGCGTCGTCATCCAACTCGGCACGAACGGCTCGGTGACGCGTGACCAGTACGACGCGGTGCTCGCCGAGCTTCCTCCCGATCAGTTCCCGCTCGTGGTGATGCTCACCGTGAAGGCGCCCAAACCGTGGATCGACCCCAACAACGAGATCATCCGCTCGCTGCCCGACTCGCATCCGAACGTCAAGGTCCTCGACTGGCAGGCCCGTGCCGAGGAGATCTCCGATCACCTCTCCCACGGTGATGGCGGGGTCCATCTCGCCGACGACACGGCCAAGCACTTCTACCGCGACATCATCCTCGAAGCACTCGGCGTACCGACCTGAGCCGTGCCAACGGCAGCCGCCTCGCCGCGGCCAACGCAACGAGGATCAGCACGGGATGCACGATGGCGCGAAAGCGCGCGTTCTCGCCCATCTCCACGAGTGCGCCCGTGATCACCACCCAGAGGACGGTGAACGCGCCGACGGCGATCAACAGGTCCTCCGCGGTTGCACGCCGGCTGACGAGTCGGCGCACACCGCGGCCAAGCTCCCAGCAGCACAGCATCAACGCCGCGACCACGACCACCGAGGGATAGGCGATGAAGAAGCCGGGAACGTACAGCGCGTGGAACCACGACGATATGTCGACGTCGTGGTGCACATCGACGAACGCGACCCGATAGAGCACACGGACCGCCTTCAACGTGCGGTGTCCGTAGCCAGCCTCCAGCGGGTGGTCGACGGAGAAGTAGAAGGCGTCGGCTCGGGAGGCGAGGTAGCCACCGGGGTCGTGCACGATGGCGTCGATCGAAGCATCGAACATCGCCTGGTACACCGGTAGGAAGCATTCGTAGTTGTAATCGGCAGTCCCGATCGGGCGCAGCGGTCGCGACACAGCCGGCTGGCTGTGGGCCGGGGTGCACGGCTCGATGTAGGGTGCGTAGCTCTCGTAGTCGCGGAACGGTGGCACTGCGGCGATCTCGCCGATGTCGCCGTTGGCCAGCATCCGCTCCACGTGGCCCTTCTCCAGCGGTGCGATCACACCGCGCTCCATGTTCATTCCGAACCAGCTCGACAGCGTCGCTTCGCCGAACAGGACCTCGTTCTTGATCATCCACGTTCCAACGAACAGCGTCGGGATGCCGGCGACCACCAGGATCGACCGCCAGGTGATGCGGGGGCAGGCACGAGCCAGTGCGACGACGATGATCACCAGCCACAGCGGGTGGAACAGGCTGCGTGTCAAGACGATCGCAGTCAACGCCGAGCCTGCGGCCGCGAACCGTCGGAACGACGGCTCGGCGGCGGCGCGGTGCACGAGGAGCAGCGTCCACACGATCATCGCCAGCACCGGGATCTCGTAGGTCGGCTCCAGCTCGTAGTGAATCATGTAGGGATCGGCCAGCAAGACCGTGGCCAAGACGATCGCCACCCGGTC
>DATBKA010000057.1:0-4864 GCA_036556105.1 Ilumatobacteraceae bacterium
ATTCGCTCTTGCTCGCCCGCAAGCGTCCACAGCTCCTCGAGTTGGTCGACGACGAGCACCATCGGCGCGGCGTCCTCTCCGACGACCGACTTGACGATGTCGGCCACCCCACCGGCGGGCGGTTCGGCGACGGCGACCGCTCGCAGCGCTTCACGCAACTGCGTCACTGGATCATCGCTCGGGACCATCACCGACACGCGCATGCCAGCGGCGCGCAGGCGAGGCACGAGCCCAGCGGCGACCAAGGACGATTTCCCCGATCCGGATCCGCCGACGACGGTGACGAAGGGATTGGTGCGGACCTGCTCGAAGAGCTCGTCGGCGACCGTCTCCCGCCCGTAGAAGTGGCGGGCATCCGCTTCGCCGAAGGCGCGCAGACCTCTGTACGGATTGGACACCGCGCTCGCCGACGCGACCGACGACGGTGAGCGGATGAGCTTCTCGCTTGCGGCGAGTGCGGTGGCGGGGTAATTGCTGCTGATCGCCAGCCTCGTCCGCAGCGAAGCGCTCCACATCTCGACGAACTGGTCGACGCTGTCGAATCTGTCCTCGGGAGAGGGCGCGGCGGCGCGTTGCAGCACACCATCGAGCTCGGGTGGAAGGTCCGGGCGGACGACGTGCATCGAGCGCAGCGATCGTTCCGCCTTGGTGCGCAGCAACGTGGCGGCGGTGCCGTCGTCGAACGCCGGTACTCCCGCCAGCAGCTCCCACGCCATCACCGCCAAGCTGTACTGATCGCCGCGCGCCGACGGCTCGGCGGCCATGAACTGTTCCGGCGCGGCGTACATCGGCGAGCCGAGTGTCGCCACGTTGCCCATCGCCGATGCGGCGCGGTCCCACGTCGCGTACTGAGGGATCGTCGCCGCGATCCCGAAGTCCGAGAGGTAGGCATTGCCGGCCTCGTCGAACAGCACGTTGGAGGGCTTGACGTCGCGGTGAACGACGCCCGCCGAGTGAGCACACGACAGCGCCTCGCCGATCTCGTTGACGAATCGGTCGACACGCTCGATGGCCCACGCACCGTCACGGCGCATCGCGTCGAGAGCCGAGCCGCCGCGCAGCAGGCGCAGCACCAGATATGCACCTCCCGGCTCACGCCAGAAGTCGTGCAGCGGGACGATGTGAGGATGCTCGAGGTGGGCGACGAGTTGTGCCTCCACCTCGAATCGGCTCACGAAGGTGCGATCGTCGGCAAGTTCGGCGCGGATCACCTTGACGGCGACCTCGCGACCGATGCCGGGCTGGATCGATCGATACACGGTGGCGAATCCGCCCTCGCCGAGCACCTCGCCGAGCACGTAGCCGCGGGTGCTGTGTGACACGCCGTCTCGCCTGGCCCGTCCCGTCAGGATCGACGTTTCGAGGTCGCGCAGCGTCTGCGATGGATCGAGCCCCGTTTCATCCGCCAGATGCTCTCGATAGCGGGCGTACTCGCGCAGGGCCTCCGCTTGGCGGCCCGACGCGTCGTACGCGTTCATCAGCTGCGCAACGCATCGCTCGCGCAGTGGATACGCCTTGGTGAGACCCTCCAGTTCGGCGACCGCCCGATCGTGGGCGCCCGTCGCGATCAACGCCTCGGCGCGCAGTTCGGCGGCGACGATGCGCAACTCCTCCAACCGTGACGAGTGCGGGATCGCCCACCACTCGTCGGCGAACTCGCCATACGCCCGACCGCGCCACATCTGCAGGGCTTGGTCGACGAGCGAGATGGCCTGCGTCGGTGGCGCGGCGCGGGCCTGCTCGACGAGACGCTCGAAGCGATCGGCATCGATGGCCTCGGGCGCCACGTCGAGGCGATAACCGGGATCCTGCGTCAAGACCACCCCGTCGCCGATCACCAGTCGCAGCCTCGACACGTAGGACATCACGGTGCGGCGCGCTCCGTCCGGCGGGACGTCCGGCCAGGCGACGTCGACCAACCGCTCGACGGGCACCACCCGGCCCCGCTCGGCAACCAGGGCGGCAACGATTCGGCGCTGCTGCGGGCCACCCAGCACGATCGGCGCGCCACCGCGGCTCACCTCGATCGGGCCGAGCACTCCGAATCCCAACTCCATCGCGCGCCTCTCGTCGACGACCGGTGGGACTCTCGTCCCACCCGTCTGCAATCCGTCGACAACACCCCGGTATCGACGATCTGCAGACAGCGACTCTGATCATTGTCGACGTGGCAACCAGAGTCGAGAGCCCGCTCGCCGTCGTCGTGAACGAGCCGGGTCGCGTCCCGATCCGCATCCTCGTCGATGCGACCCAACTCGAGATCGGCCGTGACTGCGAGGGCTTGTTGCTCACCGATCCGACGATCTCACGGCGGCATCTCTCCCTACGCGTGGTGGAGGGGGCGGTGCACGTCGCCGTTCTCGGTGGCACGCAAGGAACGTGTGTCGGAGACCAGCCTCTGGTGGGGTCGCACGAACTGCAGCCGAACGAGACCGTGCGCTTCGGGCACTCGACCGTCGAGCTGTGGGATGGCAGCGAAACCGATCTGGTCGACGCGCAGACCGTCATGGCGACCATCGACCTGCTCCAGCCGGCCCTGGCCGGCGACCCACCCGTCTTGGCGCTCCTCGGCTCGGCGGCCACGAGCGTCACGACGGTCGTGCTCGACATCCACGACAGCCGCCGCGGAGCCGCCAAGCTCGGCGCCGAGCGCTGGTCGGCGGTGCTCGAGGCACACTCGTCGATCGTCCGCCGCCACAGCATCCGCGCTCGTGGCGTCGAGCTGGCGTGCTGCGGTGACGCCTTCATGCTGGCCTTCGCCAGCTCGACTCAGGCAGTGCGGTGCACCGTCGACGTGCAGCGTGCCGCTCAATCGCTGGCCAGGTCGCGTCCCGCCGACGCCGTGCAGGTTCGCTCGGGAGTTCACGCCAGCGACGCCGTGGTTCGCGCCGATCCGCACCTGTTCGTGCATCACGCAGCTGTCGCGACAGCGCTCGCCAAGGCGGCGCGAGGTGGCGAGATCCTCGTCACCGGAATCGTTCGCGAACTCGTCGAACGGCACATTGCGCTCGGGTTCGGCGCACCGCGGCCAGTGCCGAGCCTCCCCGGCCGCGATGTGCGCCTCGCCCACCCCGTGCTCTGGGCCACACCACCGACGCCCAACAACACCAGACCCGAATCCGATCTACCACAGCGATCTGAGCGGGCGCCGACGAAGCGTCCCGACAACGAATGGAGACAACAATGACCACACCGACATCAACCCGTTTCGCCACCCTCGGTCTCACCGCGCTGGTCGTGCTTGCCGCCTGCGGCAGCAGCAACAACAACGACAGCGCCGCAGCGACTTCGCCGGCGGTCACCACGCCGTCGACCGCGGCACCCGAGGTCTCGACACCATCGACGCTGTCCGCCGGTACTCCGTACTCGACGACGCAGTTCGTCGAACCGCTCGACCTCGTCGTGCCCTCGTGGCTGGTCGCCACTCCAGCCGAGGACGAGGCCCACTTCGTCACGTTCGCGTCACCCGATGAGTCGATGGCGATTCGCATCCTGCTGCCGGTCGTCGTCTACCCGCCCGGCCAGACCGGCACCGCATCACCACCGGACGACTACGTCAGCTATCTCCTCGGCCAAACCGACTCCGGCGCACAGTTCACCGACCGCGCCGACACGACGGTCGATGGGCACGCGGCGACAGTCGTGACGGCGACGACGAGTACCCCGATCGACGGCTCCCTCGGTTGCCCCGATGAGGGGATCGAGGCCCACGACTGCTTCGGCCTCCAGCCCGAGTTCATCCTTCGACTGGCTGTCATCACGACCGACGCCGGGCCGTTGCTGATCTGGTTGCGTGCCAACACCGACGACCATCCCGACATGCCCGCAGTCTCGAAGCTGTTCGACGCGCTGCTCGCCGACGTGCGGTTCGCCGATCGACAGCCCGCAGCCGATCCCGCCGCAACGGCCGGACCGCTCGATGGCACATACACGTGGACGATCACCAAGGACGACGCGCGCGCTCACGGCACGCCTGAGATGCAGACCACGGAGGGCTTGGCATTCTTCCCCAGCACATTCACACTCACGATCGATCACGGAACGTGGAACGTGTCGGAGACGAGCTCGACGGACACCGGACACGGCACTGTCACCGCAACCGCCGATCACGCCGAGTTCCATTGGGATCTCGACACGTTCACGTTCGACATCGCCCGTGACGCCGATGGCACGCTGCACCTCACTCCCATCGACGGGCTCCGACCGGACGACGTGTTCATCTGGACCGTCGAGCCGTGGACACCCGTCGGCAAGGCGCTCGAAGGCACGTACAGCTGGACGCTCACGTGGGACGATGCAACGCTCGACCCGAACTTCGATCCCAGCTTGGAACCGACCTACCCGTGGACGTTCTCGATCTCGATGTCAGACGGGACGTGCACCGGATACCACGTCGAGAACACCACGAGGTACGAAGACGGCACATGCACGTACGAAGCGACCGCCGACGAAATCAACTTCGACTGGGGAAGCCAGCACCTCGCCTTCAACTATGTGGCCGATGCCGACGGCACACTCCACATGACCGCCATCCCGCCCATCAATTCAGGTGACAACTACGTCACGACGACCAAGCCGTGGATCAAGCAATGACGACATAGTCGCTATGACGGGCGCGCCGCGAATGGCGACTCGAGGCGGACCACCTCGTCGGCTGCGTCGATCACATCGGCGTCGTGCGTGGCCACGAACACGCAGGTGCCGCTGGCGCGAGCTGCGAGCAACGTCTCGACGACCAGCGCGGCGCGGGCCTCGTCCTGGTGGCCGGTCGGTTCGTCGAGTACGGCGAGGCGAGGTGAACCAAGCACCGCTCTGGCGATGGCGACGCGCTGCTGTTCACCGAACGACACCTCAGCCGGTCGCC
>DATBKA010000058.1:0-2473 GCA_036556105.1 Ilumatobacteraceae bacterium
GCCCCGGCGTCGAGCCCGACGAGGTGCTGCGCCTCGCCGCTGCCGTCGAGGCCGGCAGCGAGCACCCCATCGCCGCGGCGATCGTGCGGCACGCGGCCGAACGCGTCGGCGCAGTCATCGCCGCGTCGGCATTGACCACCGAGGCGGGGGTCGGGGCCCGCGGCGTCGTCGACGGGGTGGCCGTCGCGGTCGGTCGAGGTGATGCCGGTGACCTCGAATCCGCCAAAGCTGCGGCGGAGGCGTCGGGACGCACCGTCGTGACGGTCTCCGCGGCCGGGCACCCGATCGGTGTGATCGCGGTGGCCGACGCGGTGAAGCCGACCAGCGCCGCGGGCATCGCTGCGCTTCGCGATCTCGGGCTGCGGCCGATCCTGTTGACCGGCGACAACCGCACGACCGCGCTGGCCGTCGCCGACCAAGTGGGCATCGCTGCGACCGATGTGATCGCCGACGTCCGCCCGGCCGACAAGGTGGCAACGGTCGTGCGACTGCAGGACGAGGGCCGTGTCGTGGCAATGGTCGGCGACGGTGTGAACGACGCCGCTGCGCTGGCGCAGGCCGACCTCGGCATCGCCATGGGCACCGGTACCGATGTGGCCATCGAGGCCAGCGACCTGACGCTGATGCGCCCCGACCTGCGCGCCGCGGCCGACGCGATCCGGCTGAGTCGCAGGACGCTGGCGGTGATCAAGGGCAACCTGCTGTGGGCCTTCGGCTACAACGTCGCCGCCATTCCGCTGGCGATGGCGTGGTTGCTGTCGCCGATCGTCGCCGGGGCGGCGATGGCCTTCTCCAGCGTGTTCGTCGTCAGCAACAGCCTCCGCCTGCGCCGCTTCAACCCCGCCCGCTGAATCGCCGGGCGTGCTCAGGCCGCGTCGGCCAGGGCGCGCAGCTGGCGCACGAGCGCGTGGCGCCGGTTGCGCACGGTGCGGTCGGTGACCCGCAGCTGGGTCGCGGCCTGCTTGACCGTGCGATTGTTCAACAACGCCGTGGCGACGGCCATGTCGGCATCGCTCAGCCCGGCGTCGCGGGCCTTGCGCAGCAGCTCCAAGATGACGGTGAGCGGTTCGGCGGATGGCTCGGGCGCCGCCGGCGTCGACCAGTCGAACGTGGCCGGATCGATCAACTCGTGCACCAGCAGTCGGCGGCGGGCCTTGAGGAAGGCGTGGTACTCGCAGTCGCGCAGCAGGTTCTTGATCACGTAACGATCGCGCCGCTCGATCGGGAACGAGCGAATGACCGTCCACGCCTCGGAGAGCAACTCGTCGAGGGCATCGAGCTGGCTGTCGAACGTGGAGGAGAAGCGCTTGGCCGATGCGCTCAACCCCGGCAGCATCCGTTGCAGCACGACCCGAGCGGCCAGCTCGTCGTGGCGGGCGACGAGCACCAGCCGGCGCAAGGTCTCGTCGAACGAGGGGTCGGCCACGTTGGAGCCGAGACCGGTGAGGACGAGGAGGTCGTTCAGGGATGTCAGCGGCACGTCGGTGAGGCCCCAGGCCTCGGCGCGTCGCACTGTCGATCGGCGCCCGCACAACAGGTTCCACTCGCGTTGGAGCCTGGACAGGACGAACCGATGATGAGGAAGGGATGTCATCGCCGGATCATGCGAGCGCGGTCTCATCGGCATCCTCACAGCACCGCTCACTCCCGCGTCACCCGCGCCAACTTTCCCTCACACCGACCGAACCGGGGTTCCGGGTCGGCCGGTGTGCCGTCCTTCAGTTGGCATGCCGGAGCAGTGGACGCTGACGTGGGTCGCCGGGCCCGATGCAGGTGGATCGGTCGTCATCGGATCGGGGACGCACGTTGTCGGCCGCTCGTGGCGAGCGACAGTGCGATGCGACGATCCGGCGTTGGAGTTGCACCACGTCCTGATCGAAGTCGCTGCGGGCGGCGCCCGTGCGTGCCAGTTGAGCGGCCGGTTGCCCGTGCGCGTGGACGGCGTTCCCCTCGACGGAGCGGTGGGTGTCGGCTCGGCAGCGACGTTGGAGATCGGTCACAGCCTGTTGACGATTCGCCGGGGAGGTCTCACAGACCCTGGTCAGGGCACCACCGTCGCCGCGACCGACGGCGCGCAGATCGTCGTCCGTCAACCGCGGTCGTCTCCCCGCTTCGATCCGCAGCCGGTGCGGCCTCCGGCTGCTCACCCGGTCGCGAATGAGATGACCGGTGGCCTCCTCCCGGCGCTGCTCGCCCTTGGTGGCGCCGGGTTGCTGGCCGTGCTCGTCCATCAGCCGATGTTCCTGTTGTTCGGCGCGATCGGCGCGGTCGCCGCATTTGGGACGTGGGGCGGGCAGCGCATCGGCGTGTTCCGCCGCCGCAGGACGGAAAGCAAGCAGCGCGCCGCCGAGACCCGTCGCTTCGAGCACGACGTCGCCGGCCAGCGCCAGCTGTTCATCGACCACCACCACAGGCACGACTCGACGGCGGCTGCGGCGCAACGATCGATCGAGCGGGTGACCTCCGACCTGTG
>DATBKA010000059.1:0-3922 GCA_036556105.1 Ilumatobacteraceae bacterium
AGGCGGACTGGGTGCCTTGAAACACTCGGTAGCGCTGTAACTGTCACAGGCAACGTGGGTATCTCGTCGACCAGGTATGAAACAACGACTGAACCCCCTTGAAGTGATCCCTGATGCCTACCGTGCGGTGTTCGCGCTGGAGCGGCACGTGCAGTCGAAGATCGACCACGGCTTGCTCGAACTGGTCAAGCTGCGCGCCTCGATGATCAACGGCTGCGCGTTCTGCGTCGACATGCACTCCACCGACGCCTTGAAGAACGGCGAGGATGCTCGCCGTCTCTTCGCCGTATCGGTGTGGCGCGAGTCTCCGTTCTTCTCCCCCGCCGAACGGGCGGCGCTGGCCCTGACCGATGCAGTGACGCGGTTGGGTGAGGAGGGCGTGTCCGACGAGGTGTGGAATGACGCTGTGAACGCATACGGCGAGGCCACTGCGGCAGAGTTGGTGATCGCCATCGCCACGATCAACGTGTGGAACCGCCTGTCGGTCGCCAACCACTCCGCACCACCACCGCTGTGACCGATCTCGCCGCGCTCCGACGGTTGGCACTGCAGGCCGGGTACCGCATGCTCGGCAACCGCACCGATGCAGAGGATGTCGCTCAGGATGCCCTGCTCCGCGTCGCCCAGCCGATCGAGCGCGGCGAGGTGCGCAACCCCGAGGCGTACACGACAACGGTCGCCACCCGGCTGGCGATCGATCACCTTCGGTCGGCGCGCGTGCGCCGCGAGGAGTACGTCGGGCCGTGGCTGCCGGAGCCGCTGATCGAGCGCAGCGACGACCCGGCCGAGCTGGCCGATTCGTTGTCGTACGGGATGCTCGTCGTGCTGGAGACGCTGGGCCCGGTCGAGCGAGCCGCGTTCTTGCTGCACGACGTGTTCGGCTTCGGCTACGACGAGCTCGCCAGCGCGCTCGATCGCAACGAGGCCGCCTGCCGGCAGATCGTCGCTCGCGCTCGCCATCGTGTTGCCGAGGGGCGTCCGCGATTGCCGGTCGACCCGGCAGCACATCGCGCCCTGTTGGACCGTTTCCTTGCCGCCGCCAAGGTCGGCGACCTCGACGGGTTGCGGGCCCTCCTCACCGACGACGTCGAGTTGGTGTCCGATGGCGGGGCCAAGGCGCGCGCCGCGCGCCATCCGGTGCGCGGCATCGATCGCGTCGCCCGCTTCGTCCGCAAGATCGCCAGCACATGGTCGAGGGTCGAGGTCAACGTCGTCACCATCAACGGCGAGCCTGGCTTCGTCGTCGAGCACCGCGGCACCGTCGAGCTGGCGGGGACGATCGAAGTCCGCGACAGCCAGATCGCCGCGGTGCGCTGGATCCGCAACCCGGACAAGCTGCCGCGCTGACTGTTGAACGCCCGCGACAGGTTTGTCCTGTCGGTTGCCCGAGCGGACATGCCTGGCTACGGCGTCACCCGCCAGACTGCCGGCCATGTCTGACGACGAGATGCCCAAGCCCGAGCTGACGTTCAACTCCGAGATCGACTACTACGACTCGACCGACTTCGGGTTGATGGCGGCCGAGGTGACCAACGACGGCTGGCTCGGCACCGGCGACGTGATGGCCGCGTTGGCGTTGGCACGCAGCGACCAGACGATCGAGCAGGTCCACCTTCCGGTGCAGGTCGACAACGGGCCCGTCACACGCGGCGCACGAGTCACGTTCGCGATCGAGAACCTGACCCGGCTGATGCACGGCGAGACCCAAGTGACGCTCACCGAGTTGAGCGGTGGGGACGCTCGCGGCGCGTACCAGTGGTCGGTCTGGTACGCGCCGATCCGCAATCCGTTCGAGTAGACGGCCTCACCGCGCTGACGTCGCCATCAGTCGGCGGCGGAACCAGATGATGGTGGCGATCGCTCCGTTCATCACGGCGAAGTAGCCCGGATAGATCATCAGGTCGGTCTCCAGGTGTCCTACCGCGACGAACGCCAGCAGTCCGGAGAGGCTCGCCATCGCGAACGTGAGCAGCGTCTCCGAGTGCGGGTCGCGCCACGTCTTCGGCAACATCATCGCCACGCCCACGCTGTCGGCGCCGATCACGCACACCGTGGCGACGACCGGGTTGGCGGAGATCATCCAGCCGATCACGCCGCCAGAAGCAACGACCAAGAGACCGACATCGACTCGAGTCAGCCGGCCGTACCCATGACGCAGCGAAAGGAACCAGATCGTCAGGGTCAGCAGCGCCTGCGTCCCGACCATCACCAAGCTCCATCCGCCTCGTTCGGCGACCTGGGCACCGAAGGCGACGAGGGCGAGTACGGTCCACCATTTGCTGCGTTTGACGACTTTGTGCCCCTATACGGGCCGAAACTCCTCAAACGCAGCGCCGTCGGTGTTTGCCAAACGCTGCGATGGGCACCCCTCGCGGGTGGTGGCTGCGCTCGACATCTTCGATCAACCCGCGCTATGGAGGGTGGAGGCCGCGGCAGCGCTTGGGCTCGACGGCGAGCAGCTGATCGCCGCGGTGAGCCCGGGCCCGGCCTACCCCGAGGCGCTGCGCTCATTGGTGCTCGCTCTGCCCGAGTGCCCACGCCTGATCGTCGACCTCGGCGCAGGAGGAGGCGGGCCCAGCGAATGGCTGCGGACGACCACCGGTGCCGCCGTGTACGCGGTCGAACCGGCGCCGGGCGCACGCCAGGCTGCACAGCGGGCCTTCCCCAACCTCCGCGTGCTCGACGGACGGGCCGACGATGCACCGCTTCCTGGTGGTGTCGCCGACGTGGTGATCCTGTCCGGCGTGCTGTCATTGCTGGACGACGTCGAACCGGTGTTGGAAGAAGTCGAGCGCATCCTGACCACGGGCGGTCGGGTGGCAATCGCCGATCTCTTCAGTGCGGACTCTACGACCTGGTCCAGTGGATCGAACACCTTCCGCAGCATCGAGGATCTGATCGCAACGTTGCGGCGGCGCGGCTTCACCGTGTCGAACGTCGGCGTCGGCGAGCCGGTTCCCGACCCGACGTGGTCAGCGGTCGCCAAAGCCGTCGACGACTGGATCGATGCCCACCGCTCCAATCGGCCCGGCTACGAGGCATGGCGAAGCGACCGAAGGCGGCTCGGCGATCTCGCCCGATCCGGGAAGGTCGTCGGCGGCTGTCTCACCGCGACCCAGAACGGTTCAGAGCCCAACGAGGCAAGTCACGCAATCTTCGCTCATGCCCAACCGAAGAAAACGTGACGCGCTTCGAATGAGCGAGTGGGTGGCTCAACGCGGCGGCGTATCCAACCCCGCGCTTGCGGACTCACCGTGTTCGGACGCACAGTTCGTCCGGACAGAGGAGGTTGCCAATGGCCACCGATCGGATCGCCGTCGCTCAACGCGGAGTCGTCCTCGCCGAGGTCGCGCGGGCGCGGCCTGAGCCGCGCCGTCGAGCGGCCAAGAAGCGTGGCGCGACTCGTAAGCCGGCGACGGCCTCAGGGGTGCTCTCCGGGCCGTTCCTGTCGCCGGGCAGCCTGACCAGGGTCGAGCGGCTGCGCCTGATCGACGGCATCGAGACCGTGATCGATGGTGTGTACACGCACCTCCCGTTGAAGCGGGCCCGCTACGGCACCGATCCCGTGCAGCGGCTGAGGATCCTGCGCTCGCAGGTCGACGAGCTCAGCGACGACGGCTTCCACCTTGCCCTCGCCGATCTGATCACCCGACTCCGTGATGCGCACACGCGCTATGCCGGCCCGGTCACGCTGGCCGACAAGGTCGCCGCGCTGCCGTTCCTCGTGGAGATGATCGGTGCGACGAGCTCACCGACGTACGTCGTCACGAAGGTCGGCCACGGCCTCGACGCCAACTTCCGACCCGGTGTGGTGCTCGAGTACTGGAACGGCGTGCCGATCGACCGTGCTGTGCAGCGCTACAGCGAGTCCGAGGTCGGAGGGCGACCGGACAGCCAGCGGGCGTGGGCGACGCAGAGCCTG
>DATBKA010000060.1:0-4183 GCA_036556105.1 Ilumatobacteraceae bacterium
CGTTCACGGCCAGATCGTCGACGTACCTGAGCAACAGCACGAGTTGGTGCTCTCTGCTGAGATGACGGAGCATCTCCAACACGCGGGCGGGCTCCGCTCGATCCAGCTCGTCGCATTCCTCGTCGACGGCGCCACCCCTCCACACCTGGGCGAGGTGGCGCTCGTCGCGTGCGGCTCGGCGGTAGTGGTCGACGAGCTTGTGGCGAGCGATGCCCATCACCCACGGCATGCTCAACGCCTCCGACCTTCCCGAACGAGCGGCAACGACCGCGGCGGCGAACGTCTCTTGGGTGAGGTCTTCTGCCGCAGCGCGATCCCCGAACACCCCGCGGACGAGGTATCCGAACACGTCACGTACTGCACCCTTGTAGAACTCGGCGAACGCACCTCGGTCGACCACGGCTGAATCCCCTCCGCTAGCGACCACATCCATGTGCCCTTCTTCGTAGCACGTGGACAAAACTCGTCGCGCCGGCGCGGATTTCGAGCGATGCATGACCGCCTGGCGACAGCAGCGCGTCGGCGTGACAGAATCAGGGTCTCCACAACAGAGGGGGTTCTGTACATGGCGATGGATCTGGTGATCGAGGTCGACAATCGTCCGGGAACGCTCGCTCAGGTCGCTGCGGCGATCAGCGATGCCGGCGTCAACCTCGCCGCGGCGACGTGCGTTGGCATGGGTGAGCGTGCCGAGCTGCACATACTCGTCCCGTACGCCGAAGCCGTGAAACACGCCCTCGCCCTCACCCATCAGGCCGTCGTCACCCGCGAGCGCGAAGTGGTGGTCGTCGGTGTCGAAGACCAGCCCGGCGCCCTCGCCGACCTGGCCCGCAAGGTTGCTCAGGCCGGGATCGACATCGACCTCGTGTACGTCGCCACGAACAACCGCGTGGTGTTCGGCTCGAAGGATCTCGCCGGTCTCAAGGCCGCGCTCGGCAAGCCCTGAGCGCCGGCCGCGTCGACGTCGACTCGCACCATGGCCACAACGCGCGTCATCACGGTCGTCGGTTGCCACGCCGAAGGCGAGCCAGGCGATGTGATCACCGCTGGAGTCCTGCCGCCGCCCGGCGACACGATGATGGCCAAGAAGCTTGCCTTCGAGCGCGACCACGACGACATCCGCCGCCTGTTGATCTGCGAACCGCGGGGATCCGTGGCTCGCCACGTCAATCTGCTCGTGCCGGCCACTCGCGACGACTGTGTCGTGGGAGCGATCATCATGGAGCCGACCGAGTACCCGCCGATGTCCGGCTCGAACACGATGTGCATCGCCACCGTGCTGCTGGAGACCGGTCTCGTGCCGATGGTCGAGCCGGAGACGCGCTTCCGCCTCGACATGCCTGCCGGGCCGGTCGACATCGTCGCCGAGTGCCGCAGCGGCAAGTGCGTGTCCGTCACGTTGAAGAACGTGCCCGCATTCGCGTTCGCGCTCGACGCACCGCTGGACGTCGAAGGCCTCGGCTCGATCGCCATCGACATCGCCTACGGCGGGATGATCTACGCCATCGTCGACGCCGCCAAACTTGGCTTCGAGATCGTGCCCGACGAAGCGCGCGACATCGCCGTGCTCGGCGAGCGGATTCGGCTCGCCGCTCGCCGGCAGCACGATGTGGTCCATCCCGAGCTCGCCGACATCAGCGGCGTGTCGATCGTGCAGTTCGCCGGTCCGCTCACCCAAGAAGGCAATCGAGTGCGGGCCCGCAACACCTGCATCGTCTCGCCCGGGCGCTCCGACCGCTCACCGACCGGCACCGGCACGACGGCGCGCATGGCTGCCCTCCACGCGCGTGGCGCGCTGCACGTCGGTGGAGGGCTGACCCACGAGTCGATCATCGGCTCGTCGTTCCACGGCACGATCGTCGGCGAAACGACGGTGGGCCGGTTCCCGGCGATCGAAGCGACCATCCGGGGCCGAGCCTGGATCACCGGCCTCCATCAGTACTTCGTGGATGCCGATGACCCCTGGCCCAGCGGTTACGTCCTGTCCGACACGTGGGGAACGTCGACGTCGGTCAGCCAGTAGCGGCGAGGTGAACGAGTGTCAGGGCTTGCGGCCCAACCAGGCCACCAACTGATCGATGAGCGGCGCATCGGCTGCAACCGCCGTGGCGTTGGCGAACGGAGGATCGAAGCGCATGTCGGCCGGCATCGTGGCCCGGAACGCTTCCCACATCGGTGTGCGGTCCTCCATCGGCAGATCGCGGTGCATCGCCGCCAGAGCGAGACGGCAGACCTCGTCGCACCATTCGGCGCACTGACCGGTGGCCTGAGCCAGATCCCACGTGTGCGCGGTGATCTCGGCGGTGTAGGTGGCCAACATCTCGGCCCCGGTCAACGTTGCCCACGGCAGCACGATGGTCTTGTCGAGCACGGAGTCGTCGGCCATCGACAGAGCAACGTCACCCATGCCGGCGCTCCATGCCGTTGCCCAATCGCTGCGCTCGGCCGGCCCGTCGCCGAGTGAGCCCGGGGCGAAGGCCTCCTCGCCGCGGCACAGCCGGGCAACACGTCGCTGCACGAAGACGAGGTGGTCGAGCAGGCCTTTGACGTCGAGCTCCACGCACGGCGACGGGAGGTCGAGCTGGTCGGCGCGAACACCGGAGATGACCGGCGCGGCGATGAGCATCGCCGCGCCGAACTGCGGCCGGGGGTCTGCCGCGGGGGTGGGGGGAGAAGTGGGGGCGGTCGAAGTTGTCGTGGTGGCGGTGCCCGCCGACGGGTGCATGGTCTGTGTCGTCATGCGCTCATCATCCACCTCAAACTGGTCAGTTACTGACCGGTTCAGGTGAGAAGATCTGGCAATGCGAGCCGATCGCCTGGTGGCCATCCTGCTGATGCTGCAAACCCGTGGCCACATCACCGCGGCGGAAGTCGCCGCCGAGCTGGAGGTGTCGGAGCGCACGGCGCGCCGCGACCTCGACGCGCTCGGCGTGGCCGGGCTTCCCGTGTACTCAACGCAGGGCCGCAACGGCGGTTGGCGGCTGGCCGGCGGTGGGCGCACCGACCTCACTGGGCTGACCGCGGCGGAGGCCCAGGCGCTGTTCCTCCTCGCTGGTCCGCGCGCCACGACCCCGGAGTTGCGCGCTGCGTTGCGCAAGCTCGTCCGAGCCTTGCCCGAGCCGTTCCGCGAGCGAGCCGAAGCGGCATCGAGCGCCGTCGTGCACGACAACACGGGATGGGGTGGCGGCCGCGCCGAACGGCCCGCCCCGCAGCACCTCGATGCGGTGCAAGGGGCGGTCATCGCCGGTCGGCAGGTCGTGCTCGGTTACGTCGGGCGCGACGGCACGTCGACGTCGCGCACGGTCCATCCCTTGGGGTTGGCCACGAAGTCGGGGTCGTGGTACCTCGTCGCCAACACAGAGGCCGGGCAGCGGACGTTCCGTGTGGATCGCATCCAGTCGGTCGACGTCACCGACGACCCCGTCGAGCGGCCGGCTGGGTTCGAGCTCGCCGACGCGTGGAAGCTGATCACCTCCGAGGTCGAGAAGGTGCGCACTCCGGTCGTCGTGCGCGCCCTCGCCGCGCCGGAGTCGATGCCGTGGGTGCGCTACAGCTTCGGTGCCCGCCTGCGCATCGGAGCGGCGACGGAGGACGGTCGTGTCGAGGTCGAGATCCGCAGCCACAGTGAGTACTCGATCTCCAACGAGCTGGCCGGCTTCGGCAAGCTCGTCGAAGTGGTGGATCCGCCGGGCGTTCGCGCTCGCCTGGCGATGATCGCCGCCGAGCTGGCGTGGCTCTATGCGGGCACGGCCGCGTCGGCGAACTCCGCCATCGACGTGAATCGCCACGTCGGCGACACCTCGGATGACGGTTCGGCAGTTGCGCCGGTCCCGCCCTTGCCGTGACGGCGGTGGATCCACACCGACGGCAGGCCGAGGGCCGCCGCCGGCTGGTGGTCGTGGAACAGGCTCTCGGCGACGTGGACGAGTCGCTCGCGCGGCACACCGAGCTTCTCGAGCTCCTCGAACAGGCGGTCGAAGTGCCCGCGGCGCGGCTTGTACGAGCCGACGTCTTCAGCGGTGATGACCGCGTCGAAGTGCACGCCGAGCAGCTCGCGGCTGGCGGAGAACGACCGGCGGTCGATGTTGCTGAGGATGATCAGCTTGAAGCGGCGCGCCAAGCGCTGCAGTGCCTCGCTCGAGTCGGGGAACGCCGGCCAATCCTTGACTGAGCTCCCGAACGC
>DATBKA010000061.1:0-11783 GCA_036556105.1 Ilumatobacteraceae bacterium
GATGATCCGTGGCGTCGCCGACGTCGACATCGACCTGACCGGTGGGCGGCCGGAGGTGCGCTGGGCCACGGAGGACGGCACGACCGGTGCGGCGCGACCCTCGTTGCTGATCGGCGCGGACGGCAGGTTCTCGGCCGTGCGGCGCGCCGCGGCAATCGAGCTGCACAGCGCCCCGGTACGCCAGTACATGACCGGTCTGCTGGTCGAGGCTCGACGGCCGCTGTCGTCGCACATCGACAGCTACGGGACCGCTGACGACGTCAACTGGTACAGCTTCCCGCAAGGTGCAGAGCGATGCCGCGTGTACCTCGCCCATTTCGATGTGCACCGCTACTCGGGCGCGGGTGGCACGGCGCGGTTCCTGGCCGACCTCGCCAAGTGCGCCTGCCCGAACGTGGCTTCGCTCGCCAACGGTCGTCCGTTGTCGCCGTTGGCGACACACGCATCCGTCGACACGTGGACGGACGAGCCGTTCGCCGACGGCGTGCTGCTGGTCGGCGACGCTGCCGGGTACAACGATCCGATCATCGGCCAAGGGCTGTCGCTGACGATGGCTGACGTACGCGACACGTCGCGCGTGTTGCTCGCCGGTGGCCGGTCACCGGCCGACTTCGCCGAGTACGCCGTGGCTCGTGCCGACCGGTTCGCCAAGCTGCGGCTCGCCTCGCAGACGATGGCCGAGCTGATGTGCTCGTTCGGAGACGAGGCGGCCGGTCGCCGGCTGCGTGGTCTGCCGATGTTGGGCGCCGACGAAACCGTCTCGGCGCTGGCCGCGGCGATGTTCGCCGGGCCCGAGGTGCTGCCCCCCGGCACCGACTTGCTGCAGGCGGCGCGCCAGCGCCTGCTGGCCGCATGACATGACGAACTACGTCGCCGCCAACAGGCGGGGCAGCGCGTCGTCGGCGACATAGCGCCAGTGCGGAAGATGGTGGATCGCATAGGCGTACTCGTGCAGCTCCTGGGCGACCCGAAGGGCGCGCAACACCTCGTCGTCGACGGCAAACGACGATCGGTATTCGGTCAGCGCAGCGCTCACGGCTCTCTCGACGAACAGATCGACGTCAACGGCGCGCTGCGGGCGATGGCGCTTCACGACCACTGCACCGACGTGCACGATGGACTGCAGGAGAGACGCCACGTCGCGCAACGGTGACTGAGGGAGGACGCGGTCGGTGGAGTCGACGAGCGGGTTGCCGTCGAAGTCCGTCAGCAGCATCGTGTCTCCGGCGCGAAGGAACTGCCCGGCATGCAGGTCGCCGTGGATGCGGTGGCCGCGCACGCGATTCCCGCGCAGTGGGTCGAGGGAGTTCGTCACGACGTCGCGGTCGAGCCAGTCCAGTTGGTCGAGCCGGTCGACAGCGAGCGCGAGATCAGTGAGCGCCCGGGCAGCGATCGGAGTGAGGTCGACATCTGCTGGGTGCAGGTCAGTGAGGGCGAGGTGCAACCGGGCCGTGATCGCACCGAGCGACCGCGCCGATGACACCAAGTGTTCGATCGGCACGTTGCCGTCGAGCCACGCAACGACGTCGTCGACGAACCAATCCCATCCGTCGACGGCGCCGGGCAAGTACTCGGTCAGGATGGCGACGACCGTGCCGTCGTCGTCTTCGACGCCGAGCAGCGCCGGCATCTCCGTGAAGCCGCGCCGGCCGAGATGGCGGATCACGTCGACGCCCGGGTGCGGGACAGCGACCGGGGGGCGCAACCACTTGACGACGACGCGACCGTCGACGACGACGCTTTCGTTCGTCTGGTCGGCGGTGATCGCCGTCTCCTCGTGGAACGTCTCGCCGAGCAGGCGGCCAGCCAATTCTCGAGAGGCGCCCGCGATCACGCTAGAAACGGTACCCATGGCCACGTTCATGTTCATGCCGGAGAGCGCCTACGGCCCGACCAACAACTGCATCGGCATCGGCAACATGCTGCGCCAGCATGGGCACCGCGTCGTGTTCGCCGCCGAGGCATCCTGGGCTGGGCGGCTCGAGCCACTCGGGTTCGTGGAGGATCTCGTCGACCTGGCGCCGCCGCCACCGGCTGACGCCCCGCCCCAATCCGCCGGACAGTTCTGGACCGACTTCATCCACGACACCAAGCCCGTCTTCCGCACCTCGACCTTCGAGCAGCTCAGCGGGTTCATGCAACCGACGTGGCAGGCGTTGATCGACGGCGCCATGTACTGCGAGCCGCAGCTGAAGGAGATCATCGACCGCCAACGGCCGGACGTGATCATCGAGGACAACGTCAACTGCTTCCCGGCGCTGACCACGGCTGGAGTGCCGTTCGTGCGCATCGTCAGTTGCCAACCGCTGGAGATGAAAGGGCCGCACATCCCGCCGGCGTACAGCGGCTTGCCGAGCGACGATCGCAGCGACTGGAAGGCCTTTCGCGCCGAGTACGACCGCACCCACCGGCCGATGTGGGAGGCCTACAACGACTGGGTGCGCTCGTGCGGCGCGCGCCCACTCGCCGACCTCGAATTCATCCACGAGAGCGTCGACCTCAACATCTACACCTATCCGGAGGTCATCGACTACACCGACAAGCGCCCGCTCGGCCCGAGTTGGCACCGGCTCGACTCGTCGGTGCGCGCCACCGACGAGGCCTTCGACGTGCCGAGTGAGCTCGGTACGGATGGCGCGTTGATCTACCTCTCACTCGGCTCGCTCGGCTCGGCCGACGTCGAGCTGATGCGCCGCCTCGTCGCCGTGCTCGCCGACACACCCCATCGCTACATCGTTTCCAAGGGCCCCTTGCACGACACCTACGAGCTGCCCGACAACATGTGGGGGGCACAGCAGGTGCCCCAGACGACCGTGTTGCCGCACGTCGATCTGGTGATCACCCACGGCGGGAACAACACCACCACGGAGTGCTTCCACTTCGGCAAGCCGATGATCGTGCTGCCCTTGTTCTGGGACCAGTACGACAACGCCCAACGAGTCGACGAGACGGGGTACGGCGTCCGCCTGTCGACGTACGCCTTCGACGACAAGGACCTGACGACGGCGATCCATCGCCTCCTCGCCGACACCAACCTGCAGACACGCATGGCCGCGAATGCGGCAGTCATCCGTTCGCGCAGCGGCACGCAGAAAGCGGCAGAACTGATCGAGCACCTCGCCCGCACGGGCAAGGGCTGACACTTCCTCGCGGCGTTTGTGAACTCAGCGCCCGTATGTGGGCCGGGAGTTACCAATCGCTACGAATTGAGGGGTGTCGGCTACCCGTGTTGGAGGTATTGCAGCACGGCGAGGACACGCCGATGCTCGGTGTCCGACGTGGCCAGTCCGAGCTTGGCGAAGATCGACGAGATGTGCTTCTCGACCGCACCGTCCGAGACGACGAGTTGGCGAGCGATGCCGACGTTCGAGGGCGAGCTCGGGGTGACCATGAACAGCGCGTAGTCGATGCCGACACCAAGGCCGATCATCGCCGCCACGGTCGAGGTGAAGTCAGCCGTCGGCAGCACTGCCGAGATCAGCGGGATGGTGCTGAGTGACAAGGCGATTCCGATCAACGCGCTGACGATCGGCAGCCCCATCGCCACGACCGACCCGAACGCGATCAGCAGGATCACCACTGCTGCGGCAAGTCCGATGCCTTCCGTCGCCGGGACGTCATCTTCGACGAACGGGTCGCCGCCGAGCGCGATCTGCAGATCGGCCGACCGATGGGCGGCAGCGATGTCTTGGATGGCGGCGACGGTCGTCTCGGTCGACGGTGGCCCGTTGCGCGAGAAGGCCACGGCGGCGAACGAGATGCCACCGGAGCCGACTTGCTCGGGGTGATCCAACGGAGCGTCGACGTGATCGATGCGCGGCAGGGCACGGATCTCGTCGACCACTGCTGCGGTCGCGGCGAGGTCGCCTGTCTTGAAGACGACGGCCGTGGTGTAGCCGGTGATGCCCGGCATGTGCGCCGCGGCGAGGTCGTAGGCACGTTGCGAGTCGGTGCCGTCGAGGCGGTCGTCGACGTCCGCACTGGACGTGACCATCCCGCCGAGGGCGATCACCCCGATGAGTGCGGCGATCCAGACGACGAGGGTGCGCAGGCGATGTCGGGCACAGGCTGAGGCGAGTCGTTCGATCATGGTTCCACTGTGAGCGCCGACCCGGCAGAGCGGAATCCGGCGATCCGGCGTCTTGGCTCGGGGGTTATCCCCCGTACCATGGGCGGGTGACCGGCACCCTCGTCATCCTCCGCCACGGCGAGAGCACGTGGAACCAGCTCAACCTGTTCACCGGGTGGCGCGACGTCCCGTTGAGCGAGAAGGGCCTGGCAGAGGGCAAGGCTGCGGGGCGCACGATGGCCGCCGCGGGACTGCGCTTCGACACCTCACACACGTCCGTGCTGGCCCGTGCCGTCGTGACGCACCACCTCGCCCTCGAAGAGCTGGGCCAGGTCTGGCTGCCAGTCCAGCGCCACTGGCGGCTCAACGAGCGTCACTACGGAGCGCTGCAAGGACTCGACAAGAAGGAGACCGCGGAACGCCACGGCGCCGAGCAGACGAAGTTGTGGCGACGCAGCTACGACGTACCGCCGCCCCCGGTCGACCTCGACAGCCCCGAGCATCCGATCAACGACTCGCGGTATCGGCTGTTGCCGCCGGACGTGCTGCCGCCCGGCGAGTGCCTCAAGGACGTCGTTGCCCGCGTCCTGCCGTACTGGCACGACGTCGTTGCTCCGCAACTGCTCGCCGGCCAGAACGTGTTGATCACTGCACACGGCAATTCGTTGCGCGCCCTGGTGATGCATCTCGAGGGGGTGTCGAGTGCCGACATCGCCGAGTTGAACATCCCCACCGGTGCGCCGCGGCAGTACACATTCGACACCAGGCTGGGCGTCGTCGGCGCCGAGTATCTCGGCGACGCAGATGCGGTCGCCGCGGCGGCAGCAAAGGTTGCCGCGCAAGCCGGCGGCTGACCCCGCGCGGTGCGTTGCCTCGCGCCAACGTTCAAGGCGCATACGCAGGATGTCTACACTCGCGCCATGGCTAGCAAAAAGGCGTACCTCGATCACCTGCGCAAGGTTTCTCTGTTCTCCGCCTGTTCCAACAAGGATCTCGAAAAGATCGCCAAGGCGGGCGACGAAGTCGTCATGCCGGCTGGCTCACTGATCGTGGATCAAGGCCAGACCGGGCGCGAGGCATTCGTTGTGCTCGAGGGCTCGGTGATGGTCAAGCGCAACGGAAAGAAGGTCGCCTCATTGGGGCCCGGCACCGTGGTCGGCGAGCTCTCGCTGCTCGACCACGGCCCGCGCACAGCGACGGTGGTCTGCGAAACGGACTGCACGTTGCTGCTGCTCAGCCAACGCCACTTCATGGCGGTCCTCGACGATGTTCCGTCGATGGCCCACAAGCTGTTGGCGTCGTTGGCCGGACGCATCCGCGACCTCGACCGCCAGTACTACGGCTGACGAGTCCCCGGCGACCCAGGAAGCATCACTCCACAAGCGCGTAGTGGTGCTCCAGCTCGCGTCGCACGTTCGGTGTGAGCACGTGCCCGCGATGAACTCGCGGCGCGTGGAGCACATCGGCGCGGTCGTACGGCACGACGACGTCGCCTCCTTGTGAGACATACACCGGCGGCATCAGCGGAACGTAGTGGCGAGCATGCATCAAGCCGGGAGACACGACTCCCCAGGTCGGCTCTTCAGTCATCTCGTCATAGACCACGTCGGTGATGGTTCCGATCTGCGTGCCGTGACGGTCGATCACCGTGTGTCCGCTGAACTGCGGCAGCTCCTCGTTCATCTTTCCTCCTCGGGTCGTCGCCCGCAGATTTGATGTCCGACCGCGCTGTTCGGCAGTTCAACCTACCCCCTGGCGGCCATTCTCAAACGACAACGGCCTGCTACTAGGGTCTGACCTGGCATGAGCACCCACACCGATCCCGCCCCTCTCGACGACCACGGCCGCAAGCGAATCAAACCCCACCAGCTGGTCATCGGCATCGGCATCTTCATGGGCTTGTTCACGCTGGTCTCGGGCATCTTGCCGCAGATCACGGAGTGGCACGACGAGCACGAGCCGTCTCGAGCGGTGTTCTCCGGCATCCCCGGCGCCCTGCAGGTCGCCTTCTACACCGTCGTGCCGGTGATGTTGGTGTGGGGGGCGATGGCGTTTGCCGACCGCGTCCGCAACTGGGAGCGGGGCGCACCCGACCGGCGGCGCACCACCACGAAGAACATCGCCCGGCGGCTGGCCGACTTCCGCGCCGGCGTGTACATGCGCACGCTCCTGCGCGACTCCGCCGCGGGGTTGATGCACTCGCTGATCTACTTCGGCTTCCTCGCCCTGCTGGGCGTCACCACCGTGCTCGAGGTCGATCACCAGTTGCCGGAAGGTGCCAAGTTCCTGCACGGCCGGACGTACCTCGGCTACTCGATGTTCGCCGACCTCGCCGGCGTGATCTTCCTCGCCGGTGTCGTCTGGGCCATCGTGCGGAGATACGTGCAGCGGCCGTACCGCATTCGCATCAAGACCAAACCGGAGCACGCGGCGATCCTGGCGACGTTCTTCGTCATCGGCGCGTCCGGCTTCTTCGCCGAGGCGTTCCGCATTGCCCAGATCCAGCGACCCGGCTACGAGAAGTGGAGCTTCGTCGGCTACCCGTTGAGCCAGCTGTTCGACGGGCTCAGCGCGACGACGCTTGATCGGTGGCATCAGATCATGTGGTCCGCTCACGTCGTTGCGTTCGTCGTGTTCCTGGCGATGCTGCCGATCACGATGCTGCGCCACATGTTCACGTCGCCGCTGAACATGTACCTGCGCGACCGCGAACGCCCCAAGGGGGCGATGAAGAAGATGCCCGACCTCACCGAGACCGCGTTGGAGAGCTTCGGTGCCGCTGTGGTCGAGGACTTCACGTGGAAGCAGTTGCTCGACACGGACGCGTGCACGATGTGCGGCCGGTGCACCAGCGTCTGCCCTGCCCACGCCACGGGCAAGCCACTCGACCCGCGTGAGATCGTGTTGAAGACGGGTGAGGTGATGGCCGCCACGGCCGCTCACGGTCATGTCAGCCCGCCGCTCGGCACCGACCGCGAGATCACCATCTCGTCCAACTCGCTGTTCGAACGGATCACCGCCGAGGAGATCTGGAGCTGCACGAGTTGCCGGGCGTGCGACGAGATCTGCCCGGTCAACATCGAGATCCTCGACAAGATCCTCGACATGCGTCGCTACCTGTCACTGATGGAGAGCAACTTCCCCGCCGAGCTCGGCACCGCGTACCGAGCGATGGAGAACCAGGGCAACCCGTGGGGGATGAACCAGGGCGAGCGCGGCGATTGGGCGAAGAACCTCGACGTCGCCGTGGTCGACCCGGGCGAGCCACTCACCGCCGAGTACCTCTACTGGGTCGGCTGCGCCGGCTCGTTCGACGACAAGAACCGCAAGGTCACCCAAGCGATGGCCAAGCTGTTGCGGCGCGCCGGCATCGACGTCGCCATCCTCGGGCCGAGCGAGATGTGCACCGGCGACCCGGCGCGGCGCAGCGGCAACGAGTACCTGTTCCAGATGCTGGCGATGCCGAACGTGGAGATGCTCAACGGCATGGGCGTGCGCAAGATCATCACCCAGTGCCCCCATTGCTTCAACACGCTGAAGAACGAGTATCCGCAACTCGGCGGCAACTACGAGGTGATCCATCACTCACAGCTGCTCGAGTCGCTGATCGAGACCGGCAAGCTCGATGTCTCCCAGGCGACGCTCGACGAGCGCATCACCTATCACGACTCCTGTTACCTCGGCCGGCACAACGACGTGTACCTCGCGCCGCGCAAGGTGGTCGCCTCGATCAAGGGCATCGAAGTCGTCGAGATGCCGCGCAACGGCACCAAGGGGATGTGCTGCGGAGCCGGCGGAGCGAGGATGTGGATGGAAGAGTCCATCGGCACGAAGGTCAACGACGAGCGGGCCCGCGAAGCCATCTCCACCGGTGCCTCGCGTGTCGCCACCGCCTGCCCGTTCTGCTACATCATGCTCGACGACGGCGTGAAGGCGGCCGGTGTCGAGGAGACCGAGGTCAAGGTCGCCGATGTCGCCATCCATCTGCTCGAGGCGATCGAAGCCGGTGACAACGCCCTCGGCAATCCGAGCGCGCCGCTGAGCACCACGACCTGACCGCGCTCGACCTCAGAACGCGCCGAGCGGATCGATGGCGACGGCATCGCCGGTGCGCATCGACGTCTGCACCGCGTGGCCGATGAGCGTGGCGCGGGCACTGGCCAGGCCACCCGGACCAGCCGGCGCCGAGCCGCGGATCGCGCCCGCGAAGGCAACCGCTTGCGCCGCCACACCCGCAGCGGTGACGTCGTCGACGTCGACCCCGTCGAGATCGACCATCCCCTCGCTCGAGCCGAGCCGCACCCGACCGTGCGGCAGCAGATCGATCAGCAAGGCACCACCCGAGCCGAGGATCTCGGTGCGCACGTCGTCGCCGTAGCGGCAGTTGCGGGACAGGTCGACGGTGCTGAGCGCGCCACCGTCCATCTCCAGCACGGCGACCAGGTTGTCGACGTCGCCCACCGCGGCCAACGACTCGTCGACAATGGGCGCGGCGATGGCGCGAACACGCGTCACCCGCCGCCCCGTGAACCACTCGGCGAGGTCGTACTCGTGGACGCCGCAGTCGATGGCCAGGCCACCGCTGACCGCCGGGTCGCAGAACGATGCCGGCGGCGGATCGGCATCCCATTGGGCGAAGCGCAGGTAGAGGGGCGTGCCGATCCTTCCGCTGTCGAGCGCTTCCTTCGCGGCTCGCCACGGCGGTGCGTACCTGCGCCAGAAACCGAGTTGCAGGACGCGATCGGCGCGAGTCGCCGCGGCGCCGAGATCGAGAGCCACGTGCGGGTCGAGCGCCAGCGGCTTCTCGCACAGCACGTGCAGCCCCGACTCGATCGCCGCCTGAACCTGTTGCGGGTGCAACGGCGTCGGCGTCGCCAGCAGGCACGCTTCGACGTTGGTGAGGGAGAACGCCTCGGTCGGGTCGGCGATCAACTTGGCGTGCGGGAACAGTAGTGCCGCAGCCGCTCTGGCGTCCGCACTCGGGTCGGCAACGGCCACGACCTCGATCTCGTCGAGCGCGGCGATCGCCCGGGCATGCACGCTGCCCATGCGGCCGAGACCGATGAGCGCCAGTCGAACGGGTTCGGACATGACCCTGCACCCTACGTCCCCACCTGATCACCGTCGCTGCTCGCGTTTGTGAACTCGCCGCCCCTATACGGGCCGGAAGTCCTCAAACGCTGCCAGGGGGCGGGGCGAATAGTGTTGCTCCGATGCGGGTGCGCGCAGTGACGGTGGCCGTGGTGATCAGCGCGCTTGCATCGGTCGGCGTCGTCCCTCACGCGGCCTACGCAGACGCAGTGATCGCGTCCGAGTGCGTCAGCGCAACCGACACGTCGCACCTGAACTCGCTGATCACCAACGAGTTGGCCGACATCGTGTCGTTCGACAGCCCGCGAGTGATCGCCCTTCCCGATGGTCGCAACCTGTGGACCGTGCAGGATGCGTTCATCTCGGCGACGCCGGGAGCCCGTTCGTCCTCGTTGCGCCCTCCGACCGGGTTTGCCCACAACGCGCTGATCGTCCAAGCGGGCAACTGCTTCACGACCATCCACAGCGCGATCTCAGCCGGCGAGCACTGCGCCGTGAGCGACGCCTCGTATGTTGGCCAGGCCGACACGGCGACGTGCAGCCACTGGTTCTGGCCGCTCAGCGGAGGCGTCGACCAGATGGGACGGGTTGTCGTGTTCTACGTCGAGATGGTCAACGAGAACGGCACCGGTGCGGCGCCAGGTGCCCACGCGGTGGCGGTGTGGATCGCTCGTTTCGACGCGGCGACGCTGGATCTGCTCTCGTTCGCGCTCGCTCCGGCGTCGGCGGCAGACGTCGTCTACGGCACGACCGTCCAGTCGGACACGTCGTTCACGTACCTGTTCGGATGGTCGATGGATCAGTTCAACGTCCCCGACCCGACGTCGCCCCCACCATCGAAGTTGTTCGTCGCCCGCCTCCCCGTCGGACGGTTCGACATGCAGCCGCAGTACTGGAACGGATCGGCCTGGGTTGCCAACAGAGCTGCTGCCCTGGCTGTCAGCACCGACCAGTCCGGACTGGCCAATTCGATGCAACCGCGCCTGCTCGACGGGCAGTGGATCTCGGTGGTGAAGCCCGGCGATTGGTCGGGCACAACGCTGCGTGTCGACACCGCACCGGCTCCACAGGGCCCGTGGACGGCGGTGCAGAGCGTGACTGTGCCGACCCGAACCGTCGACGGGCGCACCAACACCTACGCCGCCACGCTGATGCCCTGGAGGTCGGGGCGCGGCAACCTGGTCGTGGCGATCTCCAACAACGCCTGGCAGATGGATCCTCTGGCCATCGACTCGCCGACGCTGTACCAGCCGCGGTTGTTCGAGCTGGCACCTCCACCCGGGATGGGAGTCGGCGCGATCACGGCAGTGTCTGAGCCCCTCGGCTTTGTCCCGATGACGCCGCCGGTCCGCGCTGCGGACACTCGTCCCGGCACACGGTTGGGTGGCGGCACCGTGCTGCGCGTCGGGCTGGCGGGCATCGTTCCCGCCGACGCGCGGGCTGCAGTGATCGACCTCGCCGCTGTCGACCCGGCGATTGCCGGCTTCCTCACCGCCTGGTCCTGCGACGAGCCGATGCCGGCAACGTCGAACCTCAACTACCTCGCTGGAATCACTCGCGCGGCTCACTCCGTGGTGACGGTCGCCGGCGACCAGTCGATCTGTGTGTTCACGTTCGCCGACACCGACGTGTTGGTCGACGTCACCGGCAGCTACTCAGCGTCGACGCAATCACTGACGTTCCAGCCGCAAGCGCCGACGCGGATCTACGACTCACGATTGAGCGGCGGCCTGTGGCGGGCGCGCGAAACACGCACCATCGCCGTACCGGCCGGCGCCGCCGCGGTGGCGATCAACGTCACCGTCACGGAGCCGTCGACGGCCGGGTTCATCACGGTGTTCCCCTGCCAGGCAGCGCTGCCGGTCGTGTCGAACATCAACTACGTCGCCGGGGAGACCGTGGCCAACCTGGTCCAGATCGGAACGGCGGGTGGCACGATCTGCGTGCACAGCCACGCCAGGGCACACGTCGTGATCGACCTCGAAGGGACGTACGACAACGCTGGCAGCGGTCTCCACTACCAATCGGTGGCGCCGACCCGGTTGGTCGACACCCGTGGCGGGCTCGGCTCGGTGTTCGGCCGGCCGTCCCTCGATGCCGGCGTGCTCGGCATCTGGCCCGCCAACGCCCCGGTGGCGACCACTGGCGTGCCCGCCTACGTGAAGGCGCTGATGGTGTCCATGATCGCTGTCTCGCCTCGCGGTGCCGGCTGGGCCGAGGTCGGCCCGTGTCTCGAGCCCGGATACACGACGCCGTACGGGTCCTCGAACGTCAACTTCGTCGCCGGCGACGTCATCGCCAACCAAGCGATCACACCGACCCGGGCCTCCAGCGGCGCCGACATCTGCACCTTCGCCACGTCACCGGCGTTCCACGTCCTCGACCTCACCGGCTGGTTCCTCTAAGACCGCTCCCCGGTCGCGCCGGCGGTCCCAAGCTGCTTGGGCGCGAAAGCCCCCCACCCGCCGGCAGCTGTCGCGCCCATACGGCTTCAATGGGCGCGAAACCCCCCCGCCGACGGCAGTTTCCGCGCCCATGGAGGGTGTCGCATGAATGTTGACTATCGCGCCCGCGTTTCGGGTTGGGGCGCATGATTGGGGCATGTCAGCGAATTTTCGAGGTG
>DATBKA010000062.1:0-3585 GCA_036556105.1 Ilumatobacteraceae bacterium
CGCCGGCGGGAGCATCGCTGCCCACCGCCGGTTCCGCGCCGAGCGTGTCGCCGCCTCTCTGCTGAACGGCGACTGCACGTTCTTCATCGGCGTGCCGACGATGTATCAGCGAATCGTCGACCATCTCGTCGATGCGCCGACCACCGACATCGCACCCTGGCTGGCGTTCGGCGGCGCCCCGATGTCGGGTCACCTCATCGAACGGTTGCACCACGTGTTCCCGCGGGCCCGCCTCGCCAACTGCTACGGACTGTCGGAAGCGACGAGCATCACGCACATCAACTTCGTCGACGCCGACAGCTCCACCACGGCTGTCGGTGTGGCGGTGGCGGGCACGCTCGACCGGGTCTCGCCGCTGGGCGAGCTGTTGGTCTGCTCTCCGACCACGATGCTCGGCTACTTCAACGACCCAGCCACGACCGCGGCGAAGTTCGATGACGGATGGCTGCTCACCGGAGATCTCGCTGAGCGCGGCGACGACGGGGTCGTGCACGTCTACGGGCGGGTCGACGACGTCATCAACCGCGGCGGCGAGAAGATCCTCCCGATCGAAATCGAAGAAGCGCTGTGCGCGCATCCGGCGATCGTCGATGCCGCCGTCGTCGGCGTGCCCGACGCCGAATACGGAAGCGTCGTCGCCGCAGCTGTGGTCTCGGCGTCGGCGCTCACCGCCGCAGAGATCGCCGAGTTCCTCGAGTCCCGCCTCGCCGACCACAAGCTGCCGGCGCGACTCATCACGGTCGCCGAGTTGCCGCGCAACGCGAACGGCAAGATCCTTCCCGCCGCGGTACGGGAGTTGTTCAGGTGAACGCCGCCAAGATCCGCACCGTCGCCATCGAGGTCTTCGCCACCCACGGCTACCACGGTGCCAGCCTCCGTCAGATCGCCAAGGCCAGCGGGCTGACGCTCGGGACGCTGTACCACTACTACCCGAGCAAGCAGGATCTGCTCGCCGAGCTGATGCGCGACGCGCTGGCACCGCTGATCAGCAGCGGGCACCGCGTGCGCGCCGAGTTCCCCGGCGATCCGGAACATCAGCTGTTCGAAGCCGTGCGCCGCTTCGTGACCACCACGCTGGAGGACCCGCAGTTGGCGATCATCGCCGACGTCGAACTGCGTTCGCTCACCGGCGACAACGCGGCACAGGCCATCGCCATGCGCGACGAGTACGAGGGGATCATTCGCTCGATCGTTGCCGACGGGGTGGCATCCGGCGTGTTTGCCGCGGGCGACGTGAAGATGGTGTCGTTCGCGGTGCTGGCGATCTCCAACCAACCGGCGTACTGGTACGACCCTGGCGGGGCAATGTCTCGGGACGAGGTCGCCGTGGAGCAGGCGCAGCTTGCGGTGCGCCTGGTGCTCGCGCCGTGAAACACCCGGATGCGAAGCGTGCCCGAGGTGGGACTCGAACCCACACGCCCTTTCGGACAACGGATTTTGAGTCCGTCGCGTCTGCCATTCCGCCACTCGGGCGAGTGACGTACGGATCGTAGCGGGCACCCGGCGAACTTCATGCTCGTTACTCGTTGGTAGGCGTAGGACCACGTGCGAAACCACTAACGTATGTGGATCATGCTTGCTTTCACGTTCCCTGGCCAGGGATCTCAGCGACCGGGCATGGGGAGACCCTGGGTCGAACACGAGAGTTGGGAGCTCGTCGACGAGGCATCGGAGATCGCCGACCGCGACATGGCGCGCCTCTTGCTCGACGCCGACGCCGAAGAGCTCAAGGACACACGCAACGCGCAGCTCACCACCTTCGTCTCCAGCCTCGTCGTGCTCGACGCGGCCGAACGCCTGGGTCTCGAGCCGAGCTTCTGCGCCGGGCACAGCCTCGGCGAGTACACCGCACTGGCAGCCACCGGTGCACTCGGCTTCGAGGAAGGCGTGCGCCTGGTCAGTGAGCGCGCCGATGCGATGTATCAGGCCGGCATCGAACAGCCAGGCACGATGGCCGCGGTCCTCGGGCTCGACGACGACGACGTCGAGATCGCCTGTCGACGCGCCGACAGCGACGTGTGGGTTGCCAACTTCAACGCTCCCGGGCAAGTCGTGATCGCCGGGTCGGTGGAGGGGGTCAACGCCGCGGGCGCCATCGCCAGAGAGCTCGGCGCGAAACGGGTGATGAGCCTCCCGGTGTCGGGAGCGTTCCACACACCGTTCATGACATCGGCGCGCGATCGGCTGCGCAAGGCGATCTCCGAAGCGAATCCGCGTGACACCGAGGTGCCCGTGATCTCCAACGTCGACGCCTTGCCTCACGACAAGGGGTCGGAGTGGACCAGCCTCCTGTCCGCGCAGTTGAGCAGCCCAGTGCGCTGGAAGCACTGCCTCCTCGCCCTCGAAGAGCAGGGGGTCACCGAGTACGTCGAGCTCGGTCCTGGCGGTGTGCTCACCGGCATGGCCAAACGCACGGTCGAAGCAGCGCGAACGATCTCGGTGGCAACGCCTGAAGACCTCGAGAAGCTCCTCGAGTGGGTCGATGCCGGCTCACCTCGCGGTGGCATGCAGCTCGAGGGCGAGCACCTCTTCGCCCACGAGCGATTGGTCGTCAGCCCCGCTGCCGGGGTGTTCACACCAGTGCCCGAGCTCACCGACGGAACGATGCTCTCCGTGGGAGCGGTGCTGGGTCATGTCGGTGAGGCGGAGGTGCGGTCGCCGTTCGCCGGCGTGTTGCAGAGCTACATCGCCCTCGAAGGAGAGCGAGTCACCATGAGACAACCCATCGCCTGGTTGCGAACCGACTAGTTGGGGACTGATCAACATGCCAGCACTTCCTTCCGCCGTCCGCGGAGCCGTGATCACCGGTTGGGGCACCGCCCTCCCGCCGAAGGTGCTCACCAACCACGACCTCGAACAGATGATGGACACCTCCGACGAGTGGATCGTCGAGCGCTCCGGCATCCGCGAGCGACACGTCGGTGGCACCACCATCGGCTTGTCGATCGAGTCGGGTCGCGCCGCCCTCGACATGTCCGGGGTCGAGCTCAGCGAGATCGACGGGCTCGTCCTCGCCACCACCACACCCGACATCCAGTGGGGCAACGCCGCCGCCGTGCAGAACGAGCTCGGCCTGCGCTGCGGGGCCTTCGACCTCAACGCGGCGTGCTCCGGCTTCGTGTACGGCATGGTCGCCGCGCACGGGATGATCGCGATGGGGGCGCGCAAGATCTTGCTCATCGGCACCGATTCGCTGTCGCGGATCACGGACTGGGACGACCGTGGGACGGCTGTGCTGTTCGGCGACGGCTCCGGGGCCGTGGTGCTCGAGGCCGTTGAAGGCCCGGGTCAGCTGCTGGCGTGGGACCTCGACGCCGACGGCTCACTCGGTCGTCTGCTCTGGGCCGACGTCGGCGGATACATCAACATGGAAGGCAAAGAAGTCTTCCGGCGCGCCGTGCGGATCATGGTCGACTCGGCCACCAAGTCGCTCGAGCATGCCGGCCTCACCGCTGACGACATCACCCTCGTCGTGCCGCACCAGGCCAACATCCGCATCATTCAGGCCGCCTGCGAACGCTTGGGCATCCCCCTCGAGAAAGCCGCCGTGGTGCTGGACCGCACAGGCAACACATCGGCGGCGTC
>DATBKA010000063.1:0-3485 GCA_036556105.1 Ilumatobacteraceae bacterium
ACGCGCTCCAAGAACCAATCGACGAGATGGTGGGCGGCGGGCTCACTGTCGGCAACGTTCGTGCGCGTCTGCTCGACGAGCTCCTGCGGCTTCATCGCATATTTCAACAGCTCCGAACTGCCACCGTCACTCATCGCCCACCGCCGGATCATCGTCTCCGTTGCTTCGGGGTGGAATTGCGTGCAGAACGAACGACCGAGGCGCCACGCCTGGGGACCGACGCTGCTGCGGGCCAGCTCTGTGGCGCCCGCCGGCACGGTCACGACGTCGTAGTGCCACTGCATCCACGGCCCCTCGGCGATCGTCTCCGGGATGTCACTGACCACCTGATGCCATCCGATCTCCGGGTGCCGGGCCCGCTCGACGGTGCCGCCGAGGGCGTGGGCCATGATCTGGTTGCCGTAGCAGATGCCGAAGACCGGAACCCCCGCGGCAGTCGCCTCGCGGATCAGGCCCGCCTCCGCGGCAACTTCGTCGGCAAGGTGCGGCCAGTACACGCTCCACTCGCTGCCGAGTGTCAGCACCAACTCGTGTCCCTCGAGGCGTGGCCACTCACCGATTGCCTCGCGATGACACTCGGCGAACGAGTAGCCGCGCTGGCGGAAACGCTCGGCGACGAACCCGCCATCGGCGTCGGCGGCGTTGGCAATCAACATGGCGCGCATGGGGATTACGGTACGCGCTGTCATGGCCGCTGCAACGATCTCCTCGGCGTCGGTCGATCGGGCCGAGGCTGCCGGCCGGGGGACCGTTCTGCGTACCCCGACCATCCCGTCGGCGGCGCTCAGCGAGCGGTGCGGCGGCGTCATCGTGCTCAAGGCGGAGAACTTGCAACGCACCGGCAGCTTCAAGATCCGCGGCGCGATGAGCAAGCTCGCCGCGCTCGGTGATGCCGCGGCGGGGGGCGTGACAGCCGGCAGCGCCGGGAACCACGCCCAGGCTGTCGCCTTCGCGGCGCGGCACGCCGGGGTGCCCTGCGAGATCTTCGTACCCGCCGGCGCGCCGCTCTCCAAGATCGAGGCATGCCGCGCCTACGGCGCCGTGCTGATCGAGGGTGGCGACTCGCTGGACGACGCGGTTGCCGCGGCCCGCCGGCACGCCGACGAGACAGGCATGGTGTTCTGCCATCCGTACGACGATCTCGATGTCATCGCCGGCCAGGCCACCCTCGGACGCGAGCTGGCCGTCGATGTATCGAACCTCAGACGAGTTGTCGTCCCGCTGGGAGGTGGCGGGCTGGCCAGCGGGATCGCAATGATGGTGAAGGACCACGACCCGAGCATCGAAGTGGTCGGCGTCCAAGTCGAAGCCTGCGCACCGTACGCAGGCCGACCGGTGCCCACCGGTCCGGTCGTCACGCTCGCCGACGGCATCGCCGTGAAGCGGCCCGGCGAGATCACCAGCCCACTCGTCGAGCGTTGGCTCGACGACGTCATCGTCGTCGACGAGAACACCGTCGCCGATGCGATGGTGCTGCTGCTCGAACGGGCCAAGCTCTCCGTCGAAGGTGCGGGTGCGGTCGGCGTAGCAGCGCTGATCTCCGACAAGGTCGCTCCCGCCGCGGACGGAGTGACCTGTGTGGTGCTCAGCGGAGGGAACGTCGATCTCGGGCTGCTCCCCAACCTCATCCGCCGCCACGAGACACAAGCCGGCCGGCGACTGATCCTCTTCGCCCGCATCAGCGATCGACCCGGCGGCTTGGCCGGATTGCTCAACCTCTTCGCCGAGCACGGCGCCAACCTGATCGAGGTCGAGCATGTTCGTGAAGGTGTCGACCTTCATGTCCGCGAGACTGGAGTCCAGCTCGTGCTGGAGGTGCGCGGCCGAGGTCACGCCGAATCGGTCGTGCGCGCCGCGATGGCGGCGGGCTATCGGATCGACGTGATCACTCAGTAGCGACGAACCCTGTCGGCAGGGTAGCCGGCCCGGCAGAATGGAGCCCATGAGCCAACCGCCGCCGCTGATCGCAGTGTGCGCACGCGTGCTGACGTTCAGCGACGAGGGCAAGCGCGACGCCTTCTCCAGCAGCCAGCCGTACAGCCGAGCCGTTGCCCGCGCTGGAGGCGTGCCGGTGCTGGTGCCTCCGATCCACGAGCTGTCCATCAACGCCCTCACGGTGTTGCAGCACTTCGACGGGGTGCTGCTGCCCGGAGGCGGCGACGTCGATCCTCGCTGCTACGGGCAGGAGCCGACCGAGGATTCGCTGTATGGCATCGTCGCTGCCAACGACGAGCTCGACATGGCCGTCGCCAGCGCCGCCCTGGAGCTCGACCTGCCGATGCTGGCGCTGTGCCGAGGCATGCAGGTGTTGAACATCGTGCTCGGTGGCACGCTGATCCAAGACATCGGCAACGACGAGCACTGGATGCGCGAGCACTCCGTCAAACTCGTCGAGGGCTCGATCATCGCCGAGCTCGTCGGTGACACCCATCTCGATCACTGCCACTCGGTTCACCACCAGGGAATCGGCAAGCTCGGTGACGATCTCCTGCCGATCGGCTACTCCGAAGATGGTCAGCTCGAGGCCGTCGAGCTGCCGACGAAGTCATGGGTCGTCGGCCTGCAGTGGCATCCCGAGGACACCGCCACCCGCTCGCCGCAGCAGCAGTCGATCTACGACGAGCTCGTCAGGCGTGCCGCCTTACACTGATGCCGGTGAAGCCACTCGTCGTCATCGTCGGCCGCTTCTCCGACACCGCCACGGGCGTCCGTGGCAAGCCGTTCGCTGCCGCTCAGACCTACTTCGCCGCGGTTGAGCGAGCCGGTGGAATCCCGTTGATGCTGCCTCCGATCCCCGGTCTGGTCGACGACGTCGAGTCGCTGCTGCGCCGCACCGATGCCGTGGTGTTCCACGGCGGCGGCGACATCGATCCCCGTCGCTATGGGCAGGAGGCGACGGAGGAATCGCTGTACGGGATCGTTCCCGAACACGACGCGATGGAGCTGGCGATGGTCACGGCTGCCATCGAGGCTGACAAGCCGGTGCTGGCGATCTGCCGTGGGCTGCAAGTGTTGAACGTCGCCCTCGGCGGGACGCTGGTGCAAGACATCGGCAACGACGACCATTGGATGCGGTTCACGCCGGTCGAGCTCGACGCCGGGTCGCGGACCGCCAAGGCGATGGGCACCGAGTCGCCCTCCCGCTGCCATTGCGTCCACCACCAAGCCCTCGATCGCCTCGGTGACGGCCTGCGCATCGTCGGTCACGGGGACGGCATCATCCACGCCGTCGAACTGGACCGCGCCCGCTGGATCGTCGGCACGCAATGGCACCCGGAAGACTCCGCCGCCGAGGACCCGCAGCAACAAGGCCTGTTCGACGACCTCCTCCGCCACACCTGACGGCCTCCGGTCCCACCCTCCCCGCGGCTTGCCCTGATCGGCCCGCCGCACGCCCTTGGAGGGTGTCGCATGAATGTTGACTATCGCGCCCGCGTTTCGGGTTGGGGCGCATGATTGGGGCATGTCAGCGAATTTTCGAGGTG
>DATBKA010000064.1:0-1840 GCA_036556105.1 Ilumatobacteraceae bacterium
GGCCTGGTTCGGATCGACTCCCACGCCGCGCGGCTTGACGAAGTCGAGGCAGCGGCCGATGCCGCAGCCAACGTCGAGCACTCGCCCCGTGGCCAACCGGCGAACGTTCCACCGGTACGGGTTGGGTAAGAAACGCTTCCACCACCGGCCACTCAGTTCCTGCAACCGTCCGGCATAGGCATCGTCGGTGGAGCTCATTAGCTGAAGTGTCTCAGACGAACGAGTCGAGGATCTCGCCGACGTGGGCGATCGTCCCAAGGTGACCCTCACCGGGCCACGTTTCCAGCGTGGCTCCGGGCAAGCGGGCGGCGAGCTGCTCGGCATGGAACAGCGGCACCATCTTGTCGTCGGTGCCGTGCCAGATCTTGACCGGGGCAACGATCGCCGAGACGTCACATCCCCACGGTTTGGCAAGGGCCGCATAGTCGGCGACGACGCCGTGCGGTCCGTTCTGGAAGGAGCGGGTGAACAGGGCCATTGCCTCACTCGGCTCGCCGAGCGTCGGCACTACTGCCCGATCGGCGGGCGTCATCTGCTTCTCGAACGACTTCATCGCCATCTGCGGGCGACGCTGGGCGATCCACGCGCTGACCGCCATGATCCGCCGCGCCAGACCAGGGTGCTTGACCGCCATGTTCAGCATCTGCCGGTCGGTCTTCTCGAAGTCGGCCGGTTTGGCGAACACGCCGACTTCGCCCATTCCCGAGGAGATCGCCGCGCTGTCGATCCGCTGCGGGAGCATCGCCACGCAGGCCACGGCATACGGCCCGCCACCCGAGTAGCCCCACACGCTGAACCGATCGATGCCCAACGCGTCGGCGAACGAGGCGACCATCGCCGGGTAGTCGCTGACGCTCCACGCCTCGCGCCGGCTGGAGCGGCCGACCCCGGGACGGTCGGGGGCGATCACGCGCAGATGGCGCTCGAGTGCCGGGCCATCGGCGAACGCGTAACCGGCGCCGCACGCCGGAGTTCCGTGGAAGGCGAGGACCGGCTGACCGGCTGGATCGCCGTACTCGTAGTACCCGACCGTGGCGCCGGCGCGATCGACGATGGTCTTGTCGGTGATCGCGCTCGCGGGCATCAGGAGATGTTCGCACGCGGCCGCGCCCCGAATCACAACGGCCGGGCTCAGTGCTCGGCGAGGAGATCGGCGCTGAGCGCCAACGCGGCGGCGATCGCCGCGGCTCGCTCGATCACGGCGACGAACGAGTCGGCAGCCGTGTTGGCGTCGCGCATCGGTGGCTCGCCGAGCGACCGCAACAGCGCCCCGGGCTCGGTGGAGATGGCGATCGGCTCGACCTCGGGCATCGTGCCGGGAACACGCCAGACGTCGACCGCACCCGGTCGCTTGTTGTGGTTGGCGCGGTTGTTCCGCTGACCTTGACCGGCAGCGTTGTTCGGACGGCGGGAACGAGTCATGAGCCATCTCCTGACAGCAGTTCTTCCGGCCGCAGGCCGAGGGCCAGCCGCAGCTGGTCGGCGTTGAGATCGGACAGCGAGCTCGACCTGGGCAGCACGAGGTTGGCGATGTGTCGCTTGCCGGCGACGACTTCCTCGACGCGTTCGTCGATCGTGCCCGGGCAGACGAGGCGGTGGGAGATGACCGTGCGCCCCTGGCCGATGCGCCAGGCGCGGTCGCGAGCTTGATCCTCGACGGCCGGGTTCCACCACCGGTCGTACAGCACGACGTGGTTGGCCGCGGTGAGGTTGAGGCCCGTGCCACCGGCCTTCAAGGACAGCACCATCGCCCCCGGGCCGGTGGTCGCCTGGAAGTCGGCCACGAGCCGGTCGCGCACACCGCGAGCGAGGCTGCCGTCGTAGCAGGCGATCGGCAGGC
>DATBKA010000065.1:0-3982 GCA_036556105.1 Ilumatobacteraceae bacterium
TGGCTGCGCGCCGCCGAGGGACTGGCCACGCCGGTGTGGATCAGCCAGGCACTGCAGCAGGCACCCGAGCTGGCGCGAATGGACAGCGGGTCCTAGCCGGGCTCGACCTGGGCGGCCAACTTCTTCGGGGCGATCAAGCAGTACGACGTCTTGATCAGCTCGTCGATCTCCGACCAGTCGGGTGACGTGGAGAGATCGAGCCGCACCCAGCCGCCGCGTGCCAGATATGGCGCCGGGCTGAACCGTGAGTCGGCGAGCAACGCCGGCAGCTCCTCACGATCAGCCTTGACCGTCAGGCTTCCACCGTCACCGGGAAAGGCGAAGATCTTCTTGCGGACACGAAAGTTGATGTCGGTGCCCCATGTGACTTCCTCCGTCGCTTCCGGAAGGCCGAGGGCGATCGTGCGCATCCTCTCGAGGTTCTTCGTCAGGGACTTCGCACTCGGCGGCATGGATCAGTCTCTCCCCGCGTCGTGGCCGCGCTTGATGTAGGCGAGGACCTGTGTCGTGCCGACGGAGGTGATCGTTCCGATCTCCTCACCGTCGCTCAACACCGCACCGCCGACGGCGTCGCCGTTGCGGCGCGGCAACACAGCCAGGTGGCGCGGCGCCGTCGCACCTCGGCTGTCCATCCTCTCGACGAGCTCCTGCCCCGGGTAGCAACCTTTGGTGAAGCTGACGGCGACATCGCTGAGACCCGTCTCGGCAGGGATCGTCTCGCCGGGGACGATCTCCGCTCCCATCTTCGGCCAGGCCGCGGCGATGCGGGCATCGTCGTCGACCGACGTAGGGTCGCCGTCCTCCTCCAACGCGGTGACCGTCGCCTTGACGCGGATCTTGAAGCGGTTGAGTCGCGCCTCGAGCGTCGGTCCGAAACCGGGATCGGTATCGAAGCGGTATGTCTCGTCGCCGGTCCTGGTCACTCTGGCCAGCACGTCGATGCGGCCGTTCGGCTCCAGGAGGTACGTCCACCGCGACTCACCGGTCGTCATCCCGCGCAGGTCCTGCGATGCCTGGGACTGCAGGTAGGTCGCCGCGTCAGGTCCTTCGACGACGAGGACGTCGCGTCGATCGCCGAGCCAACTCGTATCCATCAGTTCAGTGTCGCATCTGCGAGATCCGATGCAACACTGGGAGCCATGGCAGATGTCGAACGCACCGCTGTCCGGGTCGCCGACGGGCTGCGCGTCGTCCTCAGCAAGGTTGGCAGCGTCGCCCTGGCCGCCGCCCGCGTCGCTGTCGTCATCGGGATTGCCACGTTCGCCACCGGATGGTGGGTGTTCGACGGCAGCCGACCGACGTGGATCGTCGTCGGCGGGATCTTGTGCTTCGCTCCCTGTGTCGCCGCCATGATCGCCTGGTTCCGTGTTCGCCAGACGATGCGCGTCGCGCCGCGCCTGGTCGGCGACGTTCGTTCGCTGATGAACGAGTCCCAGGACGCGGCGCGCATGCTGATCGAGTACGACGCCGATCAACGGCTGATGTACGCGTCGCGCAGCTTCAGCCCGCTGCGTGTGAGCGTGGCTGAACGTCGCAAGGAGATGCCCGCCCTGTGGGCCGGTGTCCGCGCTGCCACCACGCTGCCCGGCCTGGCAGCGATCGCCGTGTTGGGCACGCTCGCCGTCGGCGCGCTGGGCACGATCCTGCTCATCGGCGGCCTCATCGACTGACCCCGCATCCCGCCGCATGGGCGCGACAACTGCCACCCGTGGCGTACTCCCGCGCCCACGCAGAAATCGTGTGGCGTACGCTGTGGGATGCACAGCAGCTTTTCCGTTGATGCCGGGATCCTCCTCGGCGCCGTGCTGGTCATCGTCGGCGTGGTCGTCAGCGGTGTAGCCGATCGGCTTCGCCTCCCCGGTCTGGTGCTCTTCCTGCTACTCGGGATGATCGTTGCCGACGACGGCCTCGGTCTCGTTCACTTCGACGACGCGCGGCTGGCGCAGAACGTTGCCATCGTCGCCCTGGTCGTCATCCTCTTCGAGGGCGGCTTGGCCACGGAGCCCGCGGCGATCTGTCGCGCTGGAGCTCCGGCAGCATTGCTGGCAACGGCGGGCGTCGCCGTTACCGCTGCCGTGGCCGCGGGTGGAGCGGCGCTGGCCTTCGACCTGCCGACCGAGACGTTGCTGTTGATCGGCGCGGTGGTCAGCTCCACCGATGCGGCAGCCGTGTTCGGTGCCTTGCGCGGGCAGCCGATGCCGGCCCGCGTTCGCGACGTGCTGCAGATGGAGTCCGGGCTCAATGATCCGGTCGCAGTGATGCTGACCATTGGAATGGTCGAGGTCTGGCACGGCGATCCGGGCGTAGCCGATTGGATCGAGTTCGGACTGCGCCAGCTCGTCGGCGGCCTGGTGGTCGGGGTGGCCATCGGCATGGGCGCGCGCCTGACCTTGCGACGCTTGAAGCTGCCGAGCGCCTCGTCGTATCCCGTGCTCGCCCTTGCAGTCGCCGGCCTGTCCTACGGTGCGGCCACGGAGCTCGGCTCGTCCGGTTTTCTCGCCGTGTACCTGACGGGACTGGTGTTGGGTCGCAAGCGGCGACTGGTTCGGTCACTGCTGCACTTCCACGAAGGCCTCGCCGCAGCGGCAGAAGCCGTGCTGTTCTTGATGCTCGGCCTGCTCGTGTTCCCGTCAGACCTCGTCGACGTCGCCGGTCGGACCCTGATCGTCGCCTTCGGTTTGATGTTCGTCGCCAGACCCCTCGCCGTGGCCCTCTGCCTGCCGTGGTTCGGGTACAGGACTCGCGAACTCGCGCTCGTGTCATGGGCCGGTCTGCGCGGTGCTGTGCCGATCGTGCTGGCGACGATCCCGCTGACCGCTGGCCACCGCGACGGCGAGCTGGTCTTCGACATGGTCTTCGCCACGGTCCTGGCGTCGCTCGTGGTCCAGGCCGGCACTGTCCGCCTACTGGTGAAGCGGCTCGGGTTCGTCGAGGAGGTCTCCGGCGCTCACGCCGAGGTGGCGGTGCTGGATGCGCTCGTCGCCGACCTCGTCGAGCTGCGTCTGACGGCCCGATCCACCGTGCTCGGTTCGCGGCTGCGCGACCACGAGCTGCCGAACGGAGCGCGAGTTGCGCTGGTCGTGCGCGGCGACCAGTCGTTCGTGCCCGACGGCGACATGGTGCTCGGACCCGACGACGTGCTGCTCATCGCCGTCGCCCCCGAGACCAACCCGGAGACTCTCACCGCCTGGGCCACCGCCCCCTGATCACCGCTGCTTGGGCGCGACACGTGCCACCGGCGGATGGTTTTCGCGCCCATCGAGCCCGCATGGGCGCGCTGCGAGCCGCCGGGTGTTTTCGCGCCCATGCAGGAGGCATGCGACGTCGAGGGAGTGGTCGTATGGGTCAGGCGTGGGTGCCGACGGCGTTGCGTTGCGCGGTCATCCGCCGCGCCGCGGGGACCGCGGCAAGCAGCGCCGCAGCCTTGTTGCGACATTCGAGGTCTTCGTCGTCGGGGATCGAGTCGGCGACGATTCCTGCCCCGGCCTGGAACGAAGCGCCGTGGGCGCCGAAGAACATCGTGCGGATGGCGATCGCCGTGTCGAGGTTGCCACTGAAGTCGACGTAGCCGACCACTCCGGCATACGGCCCACGCTTGACCGGCTCGAGGGCGTCGATGATCTCCATCGCCCGTACCTTGGGCGCCCCGCTGACCGTGCCCGCCGGCAGCGTCGCCCGCAGCACGTCGATCGGCGTCTTGCCGTCGACGAGCTCACCGCTGACCTGCGAGGTGAGGTGCATCACGTGGCTGTAGCGCTCGAGTGTCATCAGCTCGTCCGGGTGGACCGACCCGTACTTGGCGACGCGCCCGACGTCGTTGCGCGCGAGGTCGACGAGCATCACGTGCTCGGCGCGCTCCTTCGGGTGCTCGACGAGCTCCGCCTCCATGCGGCGATCGTCCTCGCTCGTTCGCCCACGCCGGCGCGTGCCCGCGATCGGCCGGATGATGACCTTGCCGTCGAGAACCTGCACCATCGGCTCC
>DATBKA010000066.1:0-3351 GCA_036556105.1 Ilumatobacteraceae bacterium
TGGCTGTCGTGGCCGGCGGCAAGCGACCAGATCAGCCGCGTCGCCTTGTCTTCGCCCTCGGGTGCGGCGGGGTAGGCGACCTCCTTCCACGTCGCGCCGCGGTCGTCGGATCGGTGCAGCTTCACACCGAAGTGGCCATGGTCGAGCCCCGCGTACCACGACCCATCGGCGACGCCGACAGCCGAGACCGGGGAGCCGAGGAAGTGGGTGGCGACGATCTCCGGTTCGGTGCCGCCGAGGTCGTAGTGGAACAGGCCTTTGCGTGTCCCGACCAGTGCGGTGTCGGTGCTGCCTCGACTCATTGGTCAACCCCCTGAGAGCGCTTGGAAGACGTAGATGATCGTGTCGTCGGCGACCGCGTCGGTCTGCGCCGAGCGGTCGACGATCTGCTCGTCGTCGCGAAAGATGACGACATGCTTGCGCACCACGCCGTGCTCGTCGAGCACATAGCTGCGCACCGCGGGGTAGGCGTCGAAGTAGTGATCCAGCGCGGCGCGAACAGTGGAGCCCTCGACCAGTCGATCGGGGCAGTCGACGTGCCTACGAAAGGCTTTGGCGACCCGGATGCGTGGTACGGGCAACGACCATACGCCAGCCGACGAGAAACACGCCAGTGACGAGCGTCGCCACGATGATGAACGGCAGCGCCGTGCCGCGATCGAAGACCAGGCCACGCAGCACCATCCCGACGGCGACGGTCACCGGCCAGATCACGAACGCCGAGGCGATCTCCATCGGGTGGATCCAAGCTCGGGCAGCGACCCACCCGACGACGAGCGCGATCAGGAACGGCGCGGCAACGGCGGCGATGCCACCGATCGCCGAGCCTTCGTCGTGACTGCGGCGCCCGATCGCCACGAACACGACGATCGCCACGGCGTCGGCGATGGCGGCGATGACGACGCGGCGCCGGGCATCTGCCGTCATGTCTTCTCGGCGAACCCACCGAGCTGGCCGCGGAAGAACAGCAGCGGCGCCGGTTGGCTCTCCGGATCGGCGTGATCCATGTCTTCCACGAGACCCATCACGAAGAAGTGGTCGCCGGCGTTGACGACCTCCGCGGTCGTGCAGTCGATCCATGCGATCGCACCGGTGAGGATCGGCGAACCGGTGACCGGAGAGGGATACCACGTGACGCCTTCGAACGGCTCCTCGATGCTGCTCTTGGCGAACTGCCAGCACAGCTCGCCGTGGTTGACGCCGAGGACGTTGACGCAGAACGCGCCGGCGGAGGCCATGCGCAGCCAGCGCTCGGAGGTCGTCATCGGCAGGAAGCCGACGAGTGGTGGGTCGAGCGACACGGACGTGAACGAGCCGATCGTGAACCCGACCGGCGCGCCGTCGACCATCGCCGTGACCACGGTGACGCCCGTCGGGAAATGTCCGAGCACGAGACGGTACTTGACGGAGTCGATCGACATCACCGGGGACTGTATCCGGGGCCTCGGTTGCGTTGACAGCCGTGGCACGCTGTTCGAGTGCTCGACAAGGCGGCCCTGCGGCAACGGATGCGACTCGTCCGCGACGACGTCGGCGACCATCTGTTGCGCAGCGTGCAGCTGTGGGCGCGGGTTGCCGAGCTCGACGAGTACCAGCAGGCGACAACAGTGATGGCGTTCGTCGGCTTCAACAGCGAGCCGGACACGGACCCACTGTTCGCGCGCGTGCGCAGCGAAGGCAAGCGGTTGGTGTTGCCGCGTGTCGAGCCGTCGGGGATCGTCGCTGCCGACGGCGAGTCACCGTTGCTGGCCAGCAAGTTCGGCGTGCAGGAGCCGACCGGCCCGGCGCTGGCGGTCGACGTGCTCGATCTGGTGATCGTCCCCGGGCTGGCGTTCACCCGCGACGGTGACCGTCTCGGCTACGGCCGCGGCTACTACGACATGTTCCTCCCCAAGGTGGCCGCGCCGTCGGTCGGCGTGTGTTTCGAGGAGCAGATCGTCGACGAGATGCCGCTCGCCGCCCACGACGTCCGCGTCGATCGGGTCGTGTGGGCATGAGCTATTTCACGATGGAGGAGTTCGGCGAGGCGGCCGTGGTCGTCAACTGCCACATGCCGCCGACACCGCAGTTCACCTGGCCACTGCTCGACGACTTCGTCGGTGCGGAGGTGTGGGTCAAGCACGAGAACTGCACGCCGACCGGCGCGTTCAAGATGCGTGGCGGGCTCGTCTACGTCGAGCGGCTCACTCGCCGGCGCCCCGACGTGCGCGGCATCGTCGGTGCCACTCGTGGCAATCACGGGCAGAGCCTCGCCTTCGCCGGGCGAGCGTTCGGTGTGCCCGTGACGATCGTCGCGCCGCACGGCAACAGCCCGGACAAGAACGCGGCGATGACTGGTTTCGGTGCCGAACTGATCGACTACGGGCACGACTTCCAGGCCGCGCTCGAGTTCTCGATCAAGCTGGCCGACGATCGTGGGCTGGAGGCCGTCCCTTCGTTCCATCGCGATCTGTGCCTGGGCGTGGCGACGTACGCGCACGAGTTGTTCAGCGCGGCGGGCGAGCTCGACGCCGTGTACGTGCCGGTCGGGCTGGGCTCGGGGATCTGCGGTTTGATCACCATCCGTGACCTGCTCGGGCTGCGCACCGAGATCATCGGTGTCGTGGCCGAGCGAGCACCGGCAACCGCGTTGTCGTTCGCCGCCGGGGCGCCGGTGAGCACGGACTCGGCGGCGACCTTCATCGACGGCGTGGCCTGCCGCGTGCCGCACCCGGAGGCGATCGAGATCATCCTCGGCGGCGCGGCGCGCATCGTCCAGATCAGCGAAGACGCCTGCGCCGAAGCAGTGCGCACGCTGCTGCGATGCACGCATCATCTCGTCGAGCCGGCGGGCGCTGCCGCGCTGGCGGGGTTGCTCGCCGACGACGTGGCGGCCCTGGGTCGGCGAGTCGGCATCATCGTCACCGGCGGGAACATGGACTCGGCACTGCTCGCCCAGATCCTCGACGGCACCACGCCAGCTGCCTGAATCGGGACGGCGCCATCATGTGACGGCGCCATGTGACGGACGTCACAACCGGCTCACAAGGTGCTCTCAGAGTGCCGATTCATGCTCATGCTCGCCCGGTGATGCCCCCCGTCACCGGACCGAGCACAAGGAGACCGACAATGATCACCCCCCGAACCCTCAAGTCCAAGATCCTCATGGGCGCCACGGTCGTCACCGCCGGCGCGGCATTCATCGTGCCGACGGCGGCGTTCGCGGCGACCAACGACGACCTGCCGGTCCGCTACGAGCGGGCCTGCCTGCGGATCCCGAACCTGGAGATCCGTACTACCAACTTGATCACCCGCCTTCAAGGCGATGCCACCGTGCGCGGCTCGCTCGCCTGGCTGCAGGCGCAGATCGAC
>DATBKA010000067.1:0-6604 GCA_036556105.1 Ilumatobacteraceae bacterium
ACGGCGAGTTCAGGCGACGCGTTGCCTGCCTCGACGTGATTGATGTGTGGGTTGCTCGACGGCAGCAGGTGGTACACGATCGTCGACGCGACGAGGGCGACCAGTGCGGCGACCAGTGCGGCAAGGTGCATGCCGGACACGTAGGCGTGACGCGCTCCGTCGGCCAGTGCCTGGCCGGACGAACCGCCGACCTCACCCGCCGCCTGCAGTGCCCCGGCCAAGCTCTCCTCGGCCTTGCCGCGCACGCTGGTCGACACGGACCGCAGCACCGGCGACAGCCGCGAGCTGTACCGGCTGGCTACGAGGCTTCCGAGCACGGCAACCCCGAGGGCGCCGCCGAGCTCGCGTGTGGTGTCGTTCATTGCCGAACCGACGCCAGCCTTGCCCATCGGCACCGCCGACATGATCGACCCGGTCATCGACGGGATCGTCAACGACATGCCGGCCGACATGATCATCATCACCGGCAACAGCTCCGCGTACGACGTGTTCGTGGTGACCATCGTGAACCCGATCATCGCCACCGACACACCGAACAGGCCGGCAGCGACCACGCGGTTGACGCCGAACTTGGCGGCCAGCTTCGGCGACTGCGGCGCGCAGATCACCATCACCGCCGCGAACGGCAACTGCTTCACTCCTGCTTCGAGCGTGCCGTAGCCGAGGACGAGTTGGAAGTACTGCGTCATCAGGAAGAAGAACCCGAACATGGCGAAGAAGATCAGCGTGATGACACCCGCCGCAACGCCGAACCGCGGATCGAGGAAGTACCGCAGGTTGAGCATCGGGTTGGCGCTGCGCATCTCCCAGAGCAGGAACACCGCCAGCAGGGCTGCGGCAACTCCGAACCACAACAGGCTGGCGTTGCTACCCCAACCGCGCCGCGGTGCTTCGATGATCGCGTACACGAGGGCACCCAACCCGGCGATGGACAGCAGCGCCCCGATCGGATCGAGCCGATCGGGATGCGGGTCGCGCGACTTGGGCAGCAGGATGTAGCCGGCTACGAGGGCGAGAGCGATGATCGGCACGTTGACGAGGAACACCGAGCCCCACGAGAAGTGCTCGAGCAGGAAGCCACTGGCCACTGGCCCGACGGCTGCACCGGCACCGGAGATGCCCGCCCACACGGCGATGGCTCGTCCGCGCTCGTGGCGAGGAAACACATTGGTGAGGATCGACAACGTCGCCGGCATCACGAACGCAGCGCCGAAGCCCATGATGGCCCGGCCGACGATGACACCCGTCGAGCTGTCCATGAACGCGGCGAACAGCGAGCCGGCGAGGAAGACGGTCAGACCGAACTGCAGCGTGCCCTTGCGCCCGTACCGGTCGCCGATCGTGCCAGCGGTCAGCAGCAGGCCGGCAAACACGAGACCGTATGCGTCGACCATCCACTGCTGTGCGGAGATCGAGGCATGGAGCTCACGGGCGAGGGTCGGCAGCGCCACGTTGAGCGCCGTGTTGCCGACGATGACGACGACCAGGCTGGTGCACAGCACCGTGAGGATCTTCCAACGGCGGGCGTAGACCGTAGGATCGATGTCGATGGTTGCCAGGGCGGAGCTGGCCTCAGCGGGTGTGTTCATGGGTGTCTCCTCGCAGAACGCTACGGTAGAGTATCGATCCGCCGTTGAGGTAGACAACCTCCTTTCCGGCCAATTGGTTGAGGCTTCTATGACTCTTTTCACGACATTCGGTCGCCAAATCGATACGATGCGGTTTCGATGATCGAGCACACCCCCTCACGCAGCACGCGCGTCCGGCAGCTCGTGCTCGACACCACCGCCCAGCTGGTGGCCGAAGTCGGGGTCGAGCGCACCTCGATCGACGAGATCTCCAGTCGGTCCGGCGTGGCCAAGTCGACGATCTATCGCCACTTCCCCAGCAAGCAGGTGCTCGTCGTCGAAGCCGTCCACGCCTGCACCCACATCCCCGTCGTCACAGATACCGGCTCGCTGCGCGACGACTTGATCTCCTGTTTCAGTGGGATGACCAAGGCGTCATTCGAGGGTCGCCTCGGCGACATGATGTTGTCGCTGATGGACGCGGCGCAACGCGACCCAGAATTGGGCCGACTCGTGCGCGGACAAGCCGAGCAGCGCCGCCGGTTCGCCACGACAGTGCTCGAGCGCGCCGTCGAACGCGGCGACCTCCCTGCCGACGTCGACATCGATCTGCTCGTCACGCTGCTCTCAGGCCCGCTGGTCTACACCAAGCTCGTCCGCCGCCAACGAGTCACCGAAGAGCTCGTCGCCGCGGTCGTCGACAGCGTGCTGGCCCGATACCGGGCCCCGGTTCAGCGCTAATGCTTCGACCTCGTTCGTTCGCTCGCTTCGCTCGCTCTCACTGACTCACGAACGTGGTGTTCGGTCCGACGCGTCGCGCGTTCTCCAGGGCGACGTCGGCATACACGTACGCCTCGCTCGGTCCGGCGACGGTGACTGCCGCGACGCCCGCCGAGAACGTCACTTCCTCCTGCGTCCGTTCCGCTTCCCACGTGCTGCGCAGGCGAAGCACAGCCGATTCCGCTTCGAGCGCAGTCGCATTGCGGAAGAGCCACACGAACTCCGTTCCACCAACGCGACCCACGGCGTCGGCCGCTCGTGCAACCCTGCGCAAGGTGCGGGCAAAGCTGAGGATGACCTGATCCCCCGTCGCCGGGGAGAAGTAGTCGTTGATGTGCTTGAGGTTCTCCAGCTCGATGATCGCAACAGCGTCACCTGTCGACATCCGCTCGAGGATCCGCAATGTGAACGTCCAGTTGCCGAGACCGGTCAACGGATCGGTGACGCCACCCGGATCGGAGACCGGAGATTGCTCGATGCGCTCGATGGCCAGCTGGGCATCTTCGATGAGCGGCGGGAGCTCGGCGCGCAGCACTGCGTGAACCTCGGGGCGGTCGGCGAAGGCCAGCAGTGGCCCGCCGATTCCGAAGGAGAGGTCGATGTTGATCGTGGTCGGGCCCTGATGTGCCGATGAGGTCACCGAGCCGCCGAGGTCGCGAACCGCGTCCATCAGTGCGCCGACGACTTCTTCGCGAGTTCCGACGCGCATCAGCGTGCGCACGGTCGCGAGGAGGAGTGCCGACGTCGCCCCGTCCACAGCGGCGGCCGCGCTCTCGGGAGCTGCAGCGACCACGCGGTCGGGTGCCGGGGGCGCGAACGCCGGCGGCGCATGCAGGAGTTGGCCGCTCGAGATGGGTTGCATGCCTCTTTATCGCCACAACCTGCTGGCACCTGAAGTGCCCACTCGGGAGCGATGATGCGGTCAAGTCCGGCCCGGCACTCTGATCCGACCGCGGTGGCGGCCATCACTCCTGGTGAGAGAACGGTCAACCACTACAAGATTTGTTGTATGGCCGCTCAACTCCTGCTCACTTCGCGTCGATATTTCTCCTGGTGTGGTCGACAAGGTGCGCAGAGGCAAGATTGTGAGGCGCGGCGCGGGCTCCGTGCGGATCGGTGTCTACTTCCTCGTCTTCGGGTTGGTCCTCGCCGTCGCTGCCGGGCTGGGTGTCTGGTACGCGAAGGCCACTGCCGAGCGATACGCGCTCGACGATTCGACCAAGGACGCTCAGTTCGCCGCCGACGGCGTTGCCAAGACACTCGACACATCGTTCGCCGCGCTGCGCGAACAGATGACCGCCACGGCCGAGGCGACGGTCGTGTCCAAAGCGATCGCCAACCCGGACGACTGCACACTGTCGTTCACGGGCATGGGGCCGATCAGCAGCGGGCACCTCGACTTCCTCGCCGCCGACGGAGCCCGGCGCTGCTCGTCGCTGGCGATCGAGAGCGGATCCGATTACGCCGGTACGACGTGGTTGCCCTCTGCCAGCGAGGGCTACACCCTCGTCGGCCCGACCACGGACACCGCCACCGGCAAGACCGTGGTGATCGGGATCGCGCCGGTAGCGGACTCGTCGGGCTACGTCGCCGTGTTCCTCGACCTCGACACACTCGGGCCCGGGCTCGGCAAGGAGTTCGCCGGCCGGCGCCGGCTCGAGATCGTCGTCATGTCGAGCGAGGCCAACCGAATCATCTCGCGATCGATCGACGCAACGAAGTGGACGGGGGCGACGCTCCCGCCGAACGCGTCGATCGACATGACTGGTGCCGGTGAGAACTCGGACGTCGACGGAGTCGTCCGTCTCTACGCGACCGCTGTTGTGCCCGGTCTCGGTTGGAAGGTCTACGCGGGAGCGCCCGAGGCTGACGCGCTGGCCGATGCGCAGCGCAGCTTCTCGCAAGCGCGGCTCGTCGTGCTGGTCGCGCTGGCGATCATCCTGTTGATGTTGGCCGTCGTCTACCGGCGCATCGCCGGACCGATTCGCTCGTTGAGCCGATCGGTGCATGCTCAGCACGCGCACCACGCCGGGCACATCGAAGTGCGCGGCCCGAAGGAGGTCACCGTCGTCGCCGACGAGTTCAACTCCTTGGTTCAGCACCTCCAGAAGGAACTGGTCGTCAGGCAAGCCGCCGAGTCGTCGGCGCGGGAGTCGGAGCGGACATACCGCGTGCTGTTCGAGCACAACCCGCAGCCGATGTGGATCTGGGAGCGCGACAGCATGGCGTTCCTCGCCGTCAACGACGCCGCGGTCTCTCACTACGGATACAGCCGCGACGAGTTCTTGTCGATGCGCCTCTCGGACATCCTCCCGCCCGCCCACGCACTCGACGGGTCCGCACCGAACCCGGATGGAGAGATGCTGGCGTTGCAGAACCTCGGCGACGCGCCGCTGCATTCGTCCGGACCGTGGCGCCACATCACCAAGCAAGGCGACCTGATCGCCGTCGACATCACGTCGCACAGCTTCAGCTTCTACGGCCGCGCGGCGCGGTTCGCGATGATCACCGACGTCACCCAACGCCTCGCTCACGAAGAGCAGCTGCGCCACCTCGCGCTGCACGACGAGCTGACGGGTTTGCCCAACCGCACGCTCGCTCTCGACCGCTTGACGAACAACCTTGCCCATGCCCCAGCGGGACGCATCACCGTGGGCGTGCTGTTCCTGGATCTCGACCGGTTCAAGCAGATCAACGACGTGCACGGGCACCAGGCCGGCGACGAGATGATGATCGAACTGGCCCGCCGCCTCATGGCCACCTTCCGATCCGGCGACACCGTGGCCAGGCTGTCGAGCGACGAGTTCGCCATCGTCTGCCCCGACTTGTCGGGCGAGACCGAAGCGATCTCGATGGCCGGACGAATCGAGGGCTTGCTCGCCTCGCCGTTCACGATCGGCGAGTCGGAGGTCTTCCTCACCGCCAGCGTCGGCATCAGTCTTTTCGCCGGTGCCGGTGACGCCGAGGAGATGATGCGCGACGCAGCGGCAGCGGCATCCCGGGCCAAGCAGCGCGGAGGCAACCGCTACGAGATCTTCGACGACGGCATTCGCGCCCGCACGCTCGTCAAGCTCGAGACGAGCAATGAGTTGCGACGTGCCATCGATCGTGACGAGCTGCAGCTCCACTATCAACCGGAGATCGACCTGCGCGACGGCTCGTGCTTCGGTGCAGAGGCACTCGTGCGCTGGCAGCACCCGACTCGTGGTCTGCTGGCTCCGGCACACTTCGTGCCGCTCGCCGAGGAGAACGGGTTCATCGTCCAGCTCGGCAACTGGGTGTTGCACAGCGCCTGCCGGCAGGCGGCGGAGTGGATCGCCGCCGGCATCGGACCGCGGTCGGTCTCCGTCAACCTCTCCGCCCGAGAGCTCGCTCAACCGACGTTGGTGGGCGAGGTCGGCTCGGCCTTGGACCAGTCCGGGCTCGATCCGGCAGCGTTGTGCCTCGAGATCACGGAGACGTCATTGGTCGAGGACCCGGAGGGCACGGTCGGCGTGCTCGCCTCGTTGCGCGACCTCGGTGTGCGGCTGAGCATCGACGACTTCGGCACCGGCTACTCGTCGTTGCTCTACCTCCGCCGCTACCACGTCGATCTGCTCAAGATCGATCGATCGTTCGTCGGCGGGCTCGGCGTGGACGCGCAGGACACGGCGATCGTGGCGAGCGTGATCGACCTCGCCCACGCCCTCGGCATCACCGTCATCGCCGAAGGTGTCGAGACCCAGTCGCAAGCGGATCGGCTGACCACGATGCGGTGCGACCTCGGCCAGGGCTTCCTGTGGGCTCGCCCGATCTCGGCTGACGAACTGCCGCTGCGGATCCATCAGATCGAAGCCACGCTCAGCCCGACGTGGCCGATCTGACCCCCAGCTGACCCTCCGCCGCGTTTAGCCGCAGGGCCAGCACGGGTACGTCGCGTCCGCTGGCCTGCAGCAGCGCGCTGCGCGCGCGTGCCATATCGACACGAGGAGGAACGATGTCGGCAACCTGGGGCTACACCCTCTCCAGCGAGGAGTTCGCGCCGAAGGATCTCGTCGAGCAGGCGTGTCAGGCCGAAGACGCCGGCTTCGAGTTCGTCACGGTGTCCGACCACTATCACCCGTGGACCGAGAGCCAAGGGCAGAGCCCGTTCGCATGGACGACCATCGGTGGGGTCGCGGCACGCACGGGCATGCTGCGCATCGGCACCGGCGTGACCTGCCCGATCATCCGCTACCACCCGACGATCGTGGCCCAGGCCGCGGCGACGGCGGCAT
>DATBKA010000068.1:0-6524 GCA_036556105.1 Ilumatobacteraceae bacterium
GTGCTCGTGCTCAGGTACGTCGACGATCTCGCCGTTGATGAGATCGCCAAGCTGGTCGGGCGCACAGTGCATGCCACGGAATCGCTTTTGGTTCGGGCCCGGCGAGAGTTCGCTCGGCAGTACCGAGGGGTCGAGTCATGAGCCCCCATCCGTTCCTCCTCGCAGTCGAGACCCTCGACGACACGCCATCGGTCGAGTTCGCCGAGACAATGCGCGCCCAGCTGTTCGCCGCGCTGGTCCAGGCGGAGGCGGCAACCGCTTCGGCCACTGTCACATTGCCGACAGGGCCCAGTGCCGTCGACGACGCTGTGGCAGAGGTCGATGTCACAGAGCTCCGACACCGCGCCAAGCGCGCTCGCGTCCTGTTCGGCGTCGCCGCGGCCCTGATCTTGGTCGTGACGCTGACTGTCGTCATGCTGTCGCGCCGGACCGACGAGACGTCGATCGACACCAGTCGGGATCCGGCCATTGCCGAGGCGGCGCTTCTTCCCGTCGGCGGTCTGGGCTCCGGGTGGGAGGTCTCGCACGCGTTCGACGAGTTCACGATGCGAGTACTCGCTGAGGTGGCCGCCAAAGTCCCGGAGTGCGCTCCGTACGTCGACTACGCCTTCGACAGTCCGCGCCGAGACGCGGCGACGTCGGTGAAGCGATATCAAAGCCCATCGCTTGCGACTCTCTGGGATGTCGTCTACATCTTCCCGAGCAAGGACGCTGCGTCGCTGGCGATGGACAAGATTGCCGAGGCCGGCTTCCCGACGTGCTTTGCCCAGTACCTTGAGGCAGCGACGCCGAAGATCAGCCCAGGGGCCACTTCGCGCTCCGACTTGGTCGATACTCCGCCACTTCTCGAGCACGGCGACCGGCAGATTGCCTTCACGACCCGCAACACGTACCCAACGCTCGGTGATCCGATCGTGCTCACCTCGGTCAACGTGTTCATCCAGGTCGACCGAGCGATCGTGTACGTCAATCCGGTGCCCGACTTCCACGACAGCACTGATGCGAACGGTCTCTTGGAGAAGGCGATGACACTGGCGACGGAGTCGCTGAGAAAGGCTTTGGAGGAAGGCGGCTAGCGTCACCTGCCGATGGCGAGCTCGGACGGTTCGGCCTCCTCTGGCAGCGGGGCGATCGAGATCGCCGACCGCATCTGGTGGCTTCCCGCCGAGCCCGGCAACGAGCTGCAGTCACACTCCTACCTGATCGAGGCCGGGAACGGCTCGGTGTGGATCGACCCGGGCTCGGCTCTGACGATCGAGCGGACGCTGAGTCGCGTGCGCCAACTCATCGACCTCGACTCGATCCGCTGGATCGTGTGCCACCACGGTGCGGCCGATCTGGCCTCCGGGTTGCCCGCAGTGCGGCGCGCCCTCCCCAGCGCCGAGCTGCATGTCGTGGCCGCGTCGCAGACGGCGCATCTCCTCGATCATTACGCCACCGGGATCCCGGTGCATCGGATCGACGACCATGGCTGGTCCCTGCCGCTCGACGGAGATCGGCGCCTCAAGTTCGTGTTCGCGCCGTACGTCCAGATCCCGGGTTCGTTGTGCAGTTATGAGGAGGCGTCGGGGGTGCTGTTCAGCTGCGACCTCTTTGCCGCACCTGCCGATGTGACTCACCCCGCGGCTACTGACGACTTCTACTTCGCGACGATGCGCACGTTTCAAGAGCGGCACCTGCCCAGCACGCAGATCCTCGACGCGGTGTTGGGTCGCATCACCCGCACGTTCGAGCCGATTCGCCTCATCGCTCCGCGGCGTGGCCGGCTGATCCCCGAACGGCTCGTCGCCACCGTGTTCGAGCAACTGTCGCGACTCGAATGCGGGCAACTGCTGACGCTTCCCGAATTGGAGGCGGCACGGATGCAGGACGAGTTGCGTCAACTCGACCTCCACGACTCGTTGACGGGCCTCTACAACCGCAACGCGATTCGCCTGCTGGCCGGCATGGATGAGCAGTTCGGCGTGCTCACGATCGAGGTCGATCAGTTGGCGAAGGTGCGTGACCGGTTCGGACAAGGCGCCAGCGACCACGTGCTGCAGTCGGTGGCCGCGACGATCGTCACCAGCGTCCGGCGGCGCGATGCCACGGTGCGCAACGGGGAAGAGGAGTTGCTCGTGCTCCTCGACTCCGCCGACGAGAAGTTGACGGGTGCAGTCGCCGAACGCATCCGCCTGCGGATCACGCGGCTCGACTTTGCCGCCTTCCCCGACGTGCCTCCCGTGACGGTATCGATCGGCGCGGCGATCCATCACCGCGGGCAACCCGTCGACGAAGCCATCGGCGACGCTGGTGGCTGGTTGCGCGAAGCCAAGCGCGACGGACGCAACCGGGTCAACGCCTCGTGGATCGAGCACTGAGGTCGGCACGACGTGGCCAACGGCGATCGACCGCGACGACTCGCCGTTCGGGTCATCCCGCGGGCGGCGCGCAACGAGGTGGGCGGCGAGCGCAACGGCCGGTTGCTGGTGCGTACGACCGCGGCGCCGGTCGACAACGCCGCCAATGACGCAGTGCGCAAGCTGATCGCCAAGCACCTCGGAGTGTCCCTCAGCCGGGTGCACATCGAGTCGGGGCTGCAAGGGCGTGACAAGGTGCTGTTGATCGACGAGTGACGCGGGAATGCGACTGCGAACGGCGAGGTCGCCGGCCGTACGATCGCCGCCGTGGCGCAGCCATCTCCGGCCGACGAGCTCTTCGTCCATCAGATCCCTGAACTGCTGCCCAACGTGCAGACCCGCAGCCAGTTCTGGCGGGAGAGCTACTTCTTCGACATCCACCGACCGGATGGTCGCGGTGATGCGATCTTCTTCACGATGGCTCTCTTTCCGGCGCGCCAGCACATGGACTCGATCCAGATGGGCCGGATCGGAGGGCAATCCGTGCTCGGTGTGCTGCACCGTTCGACCGACGGCGATCCGCAGACGACGGACGTGGGCGGGGCGCGCATCGAGATCATTCGCCCGTTCGAGGAGGTCCGCCTGTTCGCCGACCCAACTCGCGCGGCGATCGGAGTCGACCTCACGTTCCGGGCGCGCACGCGGCCATACGGGCTCCGTCGTGGCACGATGCACACCATCGACTCCGTGGTCTGGGATCAGAGTCACATCCTCCAATCGGGCGTCTACCGGGGCACGTACACGTACGAAGGCGAGCTCCACCACGTCGACGACTGGGTCGGCCAGCGCGACCACTCCTGGGGAGTTCGCGATCACGACCGCTGCCCGCTGTGGCTGTGGTTCCAGTTGCAGTTCGACGACGGGTTCCTGGGGGTGTGGCACTGGGAGTTCGCCAACGGGGCACGCGTCTACACCGACGGTTGCTGGGCGGGCACCGATGGCTCCGATCCTGTCCCGCTGATCGACTTCCATCACGACATGTCCTGGGTCGGCGCCGACCATGCGCCGGTCGGGTACGGCGAGCACGGCGACGACGTCGTCGGGCTGCGAGGCACGTGCGTCTTCACGCTCGAGGACGGGCGCCGCGTCACGGTCGAAGCCGAAGGAACGTTCGATCGGCCATATGAGCCGTTCCACCGCGGCGGGCTGAACCAGATGCGCGTGCGCGCTGACGACGGTCGCCAGGGCACCGCCATCTACGAAGTCACCGGGGCGCGGCATCACCACTACTTCCCCGACACGGTCGTCAACGGAACGCTCCCGTCATGACTGACCACCCGATCGCCGACACGCCGGACTTACTGACCGCCGAGTGGTTGACCGAGACGCTGCGGCGTGGTGATCTCCTCGACTCAGCGGCGGTGACGGAGGTTCGACTCAGCCCAGTGGGAACGGGGCAGATGTGTGACAGCGTGCGCCTGACCTTGAGCTACGACCGCCCCGTTGAGCTCCCGGCGTCGATGATCGCCAAGCTGCCCGCGGCCGACGAGACCAGCCGTGCCACGGCGCTCGCGCTGCGCAGCTACGAGAACGAGGTCCGCTTCTACCAACAGCTCGCGCCCGAGCTGCCGGTGCGGACTCCGGCTGTGTATCACGCCGACATCGAGGTCGAGACGGCACGGTTCGTGCTGCTGCTCGAGGACATGGCGCCCGCCCAGGCGGGGGATCAGCTCTCCGGTTGCGATGCCGAAGCGGCGAAGGTCGCCGTCGACGAACTTGTCCGCCTGCATGCGCCGCGATGGAACGACCCGGCGTTGGACTCGCTCGAGTGGCTGCATCGCGACCGGGCCATCCAAGAGCAGTTCCTGCTGATGCTGTTGCCGTCGTTGTGGGACGGCTTCCGGCACCGATACGCACGCGAGCTGGGTGCCGACGTCCACACCGCGGGCGATGCGTTGTTCGCCGGGCTGGAGACCTATCTCACGGCCGACTCGTCGCCGTGGACGATCGTCCCCGGCGACTACCGGCTCGACAACCTCCTCTTCGACGCACGCGTCGATGGCGGATCGGTGACAGTCGTCGATTGGCAGACGTGCACCCACGGGCCGGGTCTTCAAGACGTCGCCTACTTCATCGGTGCCGGCATGCTCGCCGAGCAGCGCCGCGTCGTCGAGCACGATCTCGTTCGCGGCTACCACGCCGGGCTTCAGGCCGCGGGCGTGACCGACTTCGGTTGGGATCAGTGCTGGCGGGCCTACCGCCGCGGCACGTGGGCCGGCCTGATCATGGCTGTCGCGGCCAGCATGTTGGTGGCCCGCACGGCACGCGGTGACGAGATGTTCCTCACGATGGCCGCCCGCCACGCCCGCCACGCGCTCGATCTCGACGCCACCGAATTGCTCGCGTGACGGCTCGCTCGAGGTCGTAGAGGGGCGCGAACGCGACGAAGAACAGCGGATACGGGAACACCACGAACATCAGCGCGGCGATCGAGGCGTGCATCAGCCACGCCGACGCAACCCACACGTCGCGCAGACGCCGGCCGAGGAACGCGATCGGAGCGGCCAGCTCGAGCAGCAGCGACAGCGCGGCGGCTGGCGGGAAGAGCCAGCCATCGGCCACGAGGCGGCGTCCGATCGGCGACGCGGGAGCGTCGAGGAGCTCGGCGCGCACGACTGACGCGGCGACGTGGTTGCGGAGCGTGTCGGACGTGACCCAGTCGATGCCCGAGTAGCGCAGCTTGGCGATGCCGGCGAGCACATAGGTCGCCACGGTGACGAGTGCGGCGAGCCGAACGGGCGCTCCATACGTCTCCGCAGGTTCTGGTGCTGCGTGGCGAGTCTCGAACGGCCGCCAGCTCCACACGTCGGCACTGCGCGCCAGACCGACGATCAGGACGTGGATCACGACGAGGTTCTCCAGCCACAGGATCTGTCCCCACGAGCTGCGGTAGGTGGTGAGGAGGAGCAGCGTCACACCGAACAATGGTCCGCTGGCGCGGAACCAGAGGCCGGTCACGAACGCCGCTCCGGCGGCGACCGCAAGGACGTAGCACGTGATGACGAGCGCGGAGGTGGGCGGGGTCGACAGCGGGGCGAGCACGCCGACCGGATCGAAGCGGCCCGGGTCGGCACTTCGGAGCGACAAAAAGACCCGCGCCCGTACGACCAGATACAGCCAGGCGAACGCACCGACGACGATCCGCAGCATGGCGAGTCGCTGCGGTGGCGCAGCGGGGAAGAGCCATCGATCGGTGGTCACGGCCAGACTCACTGCGGAACCTCGCACGCCGCATGAACGACGCGCTGCTGGAGCGACTTCGAACGGGCGGCGCGAGCCACGACATCGTGGACCTCTTCGACGACGAGCACCCGCGACACACCAATGCGAACACGCTGCGCGACTTGCGCGCAGAGTTGGTCAGCGTCGCCGTTCCGGATCGCACCCCGTACGAGTGCCGCGGCGATCAGTGGGTCGTCGGTATCGGCGATGACGCGGATCGGAAGCGGGCCCACCTCACCGCTGGACGTCTCGCCGAGGACGGTCTGGAAGCGATCGGTGCGCGGCCGCGCGAACGCGTACATCGGATACGTCGAGATCGGGAAGGAGTCGTCGCCGCTGATTGCGGGGAGCAACACGGCCGCGAGCACCGCCGGCGTGATCAGCCGCCGCATCACGCGACGTCGCAGCAGGGCTCGATCGCCCACGGGCGAACGGTACCGCGGCTGCGCATCCCGAGCTACGCGCAGGCACGGTGATCGTTCAGTGCAATGTCGGGACAACGGGCAAAGATCGTCCGATGCACTGCGCCATCTGCGACCGTGTCGCCGCCGACCACCGTGGGTCGGGAGACGCGAGCGGCGTGTAGACGACCCGGGTGAACGGGTCGTTGCAGAGGAGCACCGGCCACGGCTCGACACTGAAGACGCCCGGAGACGTTTCCGTGAAGCGAGCAGCCGCAGCGATGCCGTCGAGCGTGCGCGGGTCGGCGTATTTGCCACGCGACGCCGTGCCCATCCCGGAGATGAGATTGCCGACGCTCCAGTACACCCAGGTGCCATTGATCTCTTCGACGGGTTGGATCACGTGCGGCCCGTGCTCCACGATGAGGTCGATGCGCGCCAGTGCCGTCAGATCCGTCACGAACTGCCGGTCGGTAGCCGAGGGATAGGCGAGCAGTTCACG
>DATBKA010000069.1:0-1650 GCA_036556105.1 Ilumatobacteraceae bacterium
CGGTCGTCGGCAGCCGGGCGTTGCCAGACTCGATTCATCAGCGTCTCGCCGACGGCGGCATCAAGAAGGTGCGCGTCATCGGCCAAGGCACCGCTGCTGTCGCCGGGCGCAGCATGGCGGCGGTGCTCGACGCGCTCAGCGACGGCAGCCTCGACGTCGACCCGATCACGGCGACGGAGCTCAGCGGGTTCGGCATGCGCCTCGACATGAGCGACACGCTGATCGTCGCCGTCAGTCAGAGCGGCACGACGACCGACACCAACCGCACCGTCGACCTCGTGCGCGGCCGTGGCGCCGCGGTGATCGGCATCGTCAATCGCCGCAACAGTGACCTCACCGACAAGGCCGACGGTGTGATGTACACCAGCGATGGCCGCGACGTCGAGATGAGTGTCGCTTCCACCAAGGCGTTCTACGCCCAGGTCGCCGCCGGCGTTTTGTTGGCCTGTGCGATCTCGGAGGCGGCCGGTGTCGGCTCGGCGAAGCGCCGCCACGATCTGCTCACGTCGCTGCGGCAGATGCCCGAGGCGATGCTCGAAGTGCTGCGTCGCCGCGAGACCATCGCCGACGCTGCACGCCGGTTCGCGCCGTCGAAGCGCTACTGGGCGATCGTCGGCAACGGGCCGAACTCAGTGGCTGCGGAGGAGGTGCGGATCAAGCTCAGCGAGCTCTGCTACAAGTCGATCGCCTGCGACATCACCGAGGACAAGAAGCACATCGACCTCTCCAGCGAGCCGCTGATCCTCGTCTGCGCCGCTGGTCTCGTCGGCGGCACCGCCGATGATGTCGCCAAGGAGGTGGCGATCTACAAGGCCCACAAGGCCACTCCGATCGTTGTCGCCACCGAAGGCGAGGAGCGCTTCGCCGCCGCGACCGCGGTGCTCTCGGTTCCGGTCGTCGATCCGGCGCTGGCGTTCGTGCTGACGGCGATGGTCGGTCACCTGTTCGGGTACGAGGCGGCGCTGGCGATCGACGCGTCCGCGCGCCCCCTGCGCGAGGCGCGCGAGGTGATCGAACTGGCGCTCGTCGAATCCGACAACGGCGACGATGTGCTGAACGCGGTTCGACATGGCATCGGCCAACCGGCGGAGCGGTTCGCCGAAGGGTTGCGCTCCGGGCTGTACGACGGCCACCTCGAGGCATCGACCGCGGTGCGTCTCGCCGCCTTGCTCCATGACTTGCGCGACGACCTGCCGCTCGAGGCGTATCACCGGGCCACCGGCAAGGTCGCCACGCCGGCGGTGATGATCGACGATCTCACCGCCTCGCTGACACGGGCGATCGAGGAGCTGACGCGACCAGTGGACGCGATCAAGCATCAGGCCAAGACTGTGACCGTGGGAATCAGCCGCAACGACGAGGGTGTGCTCGACCGGGCGCTGGTTCAGGCCACGCTCGAAGCCGGTGCCGGCCGCGATGCCCTCAGCTACCACACCCTCAAGGTTCTGGCCGATCTCGACCCGGCAGTGCAGTCTGTGGTCGGCTACACCCGGTACCGCATCGACGGCGATCCCGCGGCGGAGGCGCAGATCGCCATCGTCGACCGTGGCGGTCTGTCCTTGCAGGTCTCGAGCCGCGTCGAACGCAACGCCCAGCTGGTCGGTACGAAGCGTCGTGTCGCCGCCGAACGCCAGGTGCTCGTGGCCCGCG
>DATBKA010000070.1:0-3943 GCA_036556105.1 Ilumatobacteraceae bacterium
TGTTGCCTTGCTGATCGCGCTGAGCAAACGGTTGCCGACCTCGTCGAGTAGGGCCATGTACAGATCCTGCTTGGAGTCGAAGTGCTGGTACAGCACCGGCTTGGTCACGCCTGCAGCCTCGGCGACATCGTTCATCGACGTGCCGTGAAAGCCATTGCGCGCGAACACCTCGACGGCAACGTCGAGGATCTGTTCCCGGCGTGCCGGAGCTGGAAGGCGGATGCTCATAGCGGTTACCTCACAGTAACAACTGCTCGCCCGACCAGGTAATCAAGGGCTACAAGCCGCGCTCGCGGTCGTCGCGCTCGGCGGCTTTGACGGCGTAGCCGAGGACGATGGCCGGAGCGAGCAGAACCGAACCGGCCACCATCGCCCCGATCACGATCGAAGCGACGAGCGTGTTGAAGCTGACGATGAACCCGACGATGAACGTGCCCACGGCAACGGCGAAGCACAGGTAGCCGACACGGTTGGCGAGGCGCGTCCAATGGGCGACGCGCTGGCGCCGGGCCCGCACCGGATCGACGTTCATCGGTGGATCGTCCATCACAGGTTCGGCGGCAGCAGCCGGTTGACGTTCTCGTAGAAGAAGTAGAGGGCGACCAGGAACGGGGCGATCCCGGCGAGGATGCCGACCCAGTAGCGGCGCACCTTGCGGCTCAGCCACAGCACCCCGTAGCCGATCGCCGCCAGCAATGCTCCCCACAGCAGCGCGTGCGGGATCCCGGCTTTGTCGCTGAACCATCCATCCGTGAACGCCTCCGGCGGTGGCGCGCTGGGAGCGACCGCGGCCGGGATGGTGGTCGTCGTGGTTGTTCTCTCGGGGATGGTCGTGTCGTCGATGATCGCGATCGACGTCTGTGCCGGAACGGTCTCCGCCGGGACGGTGTCGACGGGGACGGAGTCGCCGGGCAACGTGCCCGCGCCCGATGCCGCGGCGGGCGCGGCCGCCGTCAGCGGGTCGGATTGGTCGACGACGAGGTCGGCACGGACGACGATCCGCTTGCTCGACGAGTAGCGCGGTGTGCACGACACGAGTGTCAGCGTGGCCTTGCTCGGGTCCTGTGTCGGGATCACCGCGGCGTAGTCGTCTGGGGTGACGATGACGGTGCCGGCGACGTGGTACACGTAGCGCCCGTTCAGCGTCGTGACGACGATCTCGTCGCCCGGCTCGAGGCGATCGATGTCGTAGAACGGGTGGAGGTACGTGGTGCGGTGCCCGGCGATCGCCGAGTTGCCGAGCTGACCGGGCAACGGGGTCTCGGGAAAGTGACCCGGCCCTTTGGTGAGGTCGTCGGCCGTGGCGCCTTCGACCACGATCCGGTTGAGCTTGATGCGCGGGATCTCCAGACGAGCCAGGGCCTCACCCTGTGCCGGAACGGGCTGGCCGCCGGGAAGCGTCGACGTCGTGGTCGTCGGCAGGGCCGTCGTGGTCGTCGACTGCGGCTCGGTCGTCGACGTCGATGGCTCGGTGGTCGTGGTGGTCGTGGTGGTCGTCGTACCGGTGCCTATCGCAGCGACCTGCCGGTCGAAATCTTTGGAGAGCGAGCGCTGTGCCTGCGCGGTCTGGATGCCGGTGCCCCAGAGTTGATAGGCGACGAAGCCGAACATCAACAGGCCGAGAGTGATCAGCGCCCGCCCGACACCACCGACGAACCATCGCCAATCGTGCGGCGGCTTCGGTCGGTCCCACCGACTGACCTTGGCCGGTCGAGCAAGCGGCCCGCTGTCGCCGTTGGTGGGCTCGCCGTCGGCCAGGTCGCTGGGAGGGTTGGTCTCGGACATGATTTGGCGCCGCCGGCCCATGACGCTACCGCGACGCTGCGGCTTGGCCACGCTGCGCTTTGATCGCGGCAGCGTTAGCGTTGCCGCGTCCTATGCAGCCGCAGCCGGTGGTCCACCTCCTCGATGTCGTGGTGGTGCTCGATCGGTTTCCGGCCTTGGCCGGCGCCACGCTCTCGGTCGAGCGCGGTGAGATCGTCCTGCTGCGCGGACCGAACGGTGCCGGGAAGACCACGCTGCTGCGGTTGTGCGCAGGGCTGTTGCCGCCGGCGCGAGGCTCGGCCACCGTGCTCGGTCTCGACCTCGGCGAGCAACGCCAGGCGGTGCGGTCGCGTGTCGGCCTGCTGGGTCACACGAACGGCCTGTACACGGACCTGACCGTGCACGAGAACGTGCGCTTCTGGGGAGCGACGGTCGGTGCCTCGGCCGCGGAGATCACCGCGGCACAGGATCGGATGGGGCTGTCGACGCGTCTCGCAGCCATTCCGGTCCGCAAGCTCTCGGCGGGTCAGCGGCGACGCACGGCCCTGGCCTGCTTGATCGCCCGCCGTGCCGAGCTGTGGTTGCTCGACGAGCCGCACGCCGGACTCGACGCCGCCGGCCGTGACGAGCTCGACACGGTGCTGCGCGCCGCGCGCGATGCCGGGGCCACGATGATCGTCGCCAGCCACGAGCTCGAACGTGCCGGTGCGCTCGCCTCGCGCGTCGTCGACGTGGCCGGCGGGCAGATCCTGGGGGCGGCATGACGAGCCTCGAAGTCGCCCGCTTGGTGGCCGGCAAGGACATGCGCGTCGAGTTGCGCAGTCGGGTGCTGATCAACCAGGTGCTGCCGTTCGCGGCGATCGTGATGATCCTGTTCGCCTTCGCCCTCGACAGTGACGACCTCCTCGAGCGCGTCGCCCCCGGCCTGATCTGGCTGGCCGCCCTGTTCAGCATGCTCGTCGTCGTGCAGCGTTCGTTCGCCGTCGAGGCCGCCGACGGCGCCCTCGATGCGTTGCGTACCGCCGGGGTGCCTGCGCAGGGCATCTTCTTCGGCAAGGCTGCCGCGCTGGCGATGCAGCTGATCGTTCTCGAGGTGTTGCTCTTCCTTGCTGCGTTCGTGCTGTACAACAGCCGCGCCGGCGCTGCCGGCACCGGGTTGCTGATCACGAGCGCGCTAGCCGCTTCCTGCGGGCTGGGGTTGGTCGGTACGCTGTACGGCGGTCTCACCACCGGGACCAAGGGACGCGAGTCCTTGTTGCCGTTGCTGCTCCTCCCGGTCGTGGCGCCAGTTCTGATCGGAGCAACCAGGGCGACCGAAGCGGCCCTTGGTGTAGGAGGAATCTCGATGCGAGAAGGTTGGGCATGGGTGGCGCTCCTCGCCACGTATGCGTTGGTCTTCGGCATCGGCGGCTCGATCGGGTTCGGCCCGCTCGTGGACGACAGCGCATGACCCAGCCGGCGCCGCTCGGAGCAGGCGAACGCACCGTTCGCCGCGCCACGGCGACGCCGGTGACGCGAGCGCTCGGCATCGCCACGCTCGTCGGGTTGGTCTGGTTCGTGGCGTTCGGCTTGTTCCTCTCACCCGACGACGCCGTGCAGAAGAAGGGCGTGCGCATCCTCTACCTCCACGTGCCCAGTGCGTGGTTGGCCTACCTGGCGTTCATCGTCACCGCGCTGAGCAGCGCGGCCTACTTGGCGAAGCGCACTCGCTCGCTCACGTGGGACCGCATCGCCGGGGCGAGCGCCGAGGTCGGTGTGCTGTTCATGGCGGTCACGTTGCTGACCGGCAGCCTGTGGGGGCGCGTGTCGTGGGGCGTCTACTGGGTGTGGGACTCGCGAGTCACGACCACGGCGTTCTTGTTCGTCACCTACCTCGGCTACCTGGCGGTGCGCGGCCTCGGCGGCACGCACGATCAGCGGGCCCGCCGCAGTGCGGTGGTCGCCTTGTTGTCGGTGTTGGAGATCCCGCTCGTGCACTTCAGCGTGGAGTGGTGGCGGCCGTTGCACCAGCAGGAGAGCATCGCCGACGGCAAGCTCGAAGGACTGATGCTGTTCAGCCTGTTCATCGGCGTCATCGTGTTCACCTTGTTGTACGTCTGGCTGGTGCTGCACCGCCAGCGCGTGCTGGCCATGCAAGACGCCCTCGAGGATCGTGGTCTCGAGTACGCGATCGCCGAGC
>DATBKA010000071.1:0-2587 GCA_036556105.1 Ilumatobacteraceae bacterium
CACCGAGCGACGCCGACTGCTTCGCTGAACACGCTCGTAGAGTACGGGCCGGGGCAGCAAGCCGCAGAACCAGCGCCCCGGAGCGGAACATGGAGATTGTCGTCGCGCCCGATCCGCAGTCTGCCGCCGTCGAAGCAGCCGACTGGCTCGTCAAGCAGCTTCACCTCGCCGTATCCAAGCGAGGCGAGGCATCGGTGGCGCTGAGCGGCGGCTCGACTCCGGCGTTGATGTTCGCCGCGCTGGCGAAGCGCGCCGTGCCATGGCAGGCGACGGCGATCTTCCAGGTCGACGAACGCGTCGCTCCTGCCGACGACCCCGATCGCAACTCGCTCCTGCTCGATGTGCTGCGCGCCCGCCGGCCAGTGATCAACCTGATGCCCGTGGAGGCCACCGATCTCGCCGCGGCAGCGGCCGGGTATGCGGCTGAGCTGCCCGATCGTCTCGACGTCGTGCACCTCGGCATCGGGGACGACGGTCACACCGCATCGTGGCCTCCGGGCGATCCGGTCATCGACGCGCCCGGATTGGTCGCCGTGTCGGGCGACTACAAGGGCCGAGTGCGGATGACCCTCACCGTTGCCGCGGTGAACGCAGCGCGCCACCGCGTCGTCCTGGCCACCGGCGCGTCCAAGGCAGCGATCGTCGAGCGGTGGTTGCTCGGTGATCAGCGCCTGCCGATCGACCGAGTTCGGCGCGCCAGCACGCTCGTGATCCTCGACGATGCCGCCGCGGCGCGGCTGCCGTGTGCGCCTCCGAGCCGGGCGGCCTCCGGAGGTTCACGACGCCCTCGCTAGCGTCTGCACCCGATGGACATCACGACGACGCCGGCCTGGTCCGCATTGCAGTCGGTGGCCCGACCCGGCCACCTGCGCACACTGTTCGCCGACGATCCGCAACGTTCGCTGCGGTACCGCCTCGAGGCCGGCGACCTGCTGATCGACTACTCCAAGAACCTGATCGACGACGAGGTGATGCGGCGCCTGTTCGCCGTGGCCAGCACGGCTCAAATCGAGGCGCGCAGGGCGGCGATGTTCGCCGGCGAGCGCATCAACGTCACCGAGCAGCGTCCGGTCCTGCACACGGCGCTGCGCGCTCCTCGCGACGCGGAGGTGATGGTCGACGGCCACAACGTGGTCCCCGATGTGCACGCCGTGCTCGGCAAGATCACGACGTTCGCCGATCGCGTCCGCAGTGGGGCCTGGCGCGGCGCGACTGGTGAAACGATCTCGACGGTCGTCAACATCGGGATCGGTGGAAGTGACCTCGGCCCAGCGATGGCGTACCTGGCGACGGAGTCGTTCGACGACCACAACCTGCGTTGTCGCTACGTGAGCAACGTCGACGGCGCCGACATCACCAGCAATCTCGCCGACCTCGATCCGGCCACGACGATGTTCATCGTCAGCTCGAAGACGTTCACCACGATCGAGACCCTCACGAACGCGCGCCAGGCGCGGCACTGGCTCGTGGGTGCACTCGGGGAGGCGGCCGTCAGCAAGCACTTCGTCGCTGTCAGCACCAATGCCGCAGAGGTCGCCGCGTTCGGAATCGACACCGCCAACATGTTCGAGTTCTGGGATTGGGTCGGTGGCCGCTACTCGGTCGACTCGGCGATCGGCTTGTCGTTGGCACTGTCGATCGGGCCCGCCCAGTTCCGTCAGTTCCTTGCCGGGTTTCACACCATCGATCAGCATTTCGTCGACGCCCCGCTGCACCTCAACGCGCCGGTCGTCCTGGGGATGCTGGGGATCTGGTACTCGAACGTCCTCGGCGCCGAGACCAAGGCCGTGCTGCCCTATGCCCACGAGTTGCGCCGCTTCCCCGCCTACCTGCAGCAGCTCGACATGGAGTCGAACGGCAAGAGTCATCGTCTCGACGGGCACGCGGTGACGACGTCGACCGGTCCGATCGTGTGGGGCGAACCGGGCACGAACGGCCAGCACGCCTTCTACCAACTGCTGCATCAGGGCACGCGCCTCGTGCCGATCGACTTCATCGGGTTCGCCCAAGCGAACCTCGGTTACGCCGATCAGCACGATCTGCTGATGGCCAACCTGTTCGCCCAAGGGGAGGCATTGGCCTTCGGCAAGACGCTGCACGAGGTGATCGCCGAGGGCATCCCACCGCATCAGCAAGCACACCGCGTCTTCCCCGGCAACCGTCCGAGCACGACCATCCTGGCGCCGCGACTGACCCCGAACGTGCTCGGCCAGCTCATCGCCCTGTACGAGCACATCGTGTTCGTGCAGGGTTGCGTCTGGCACATCAACAGCTTCGACCAATGGGGCGTGGAACTGGGCAAGGCCCTGGCCAACCGGATCACACCGGAGCTGGTCGACACGTCGCCGCCGCAGCACGACTCGTCGACGAACGCCTTGATCGAGTGGTACCGCAGTCACCGCATTCACTGACGTCGGGCGCGCCGTCCTCCATCCAGCAATACTGGACGCGTGTGGTGGCGCCGACTGCTCCCCGTGGCTGCCGCCGGCATCGTCATCACCCTCGCCGTCGGGTGCAAAGGGGCGCACGAGGGCCCGGCCAGCCAGTCGACCGGAAGCCAGCTCTACGCGGCGAACTGCTCCACATG
>DATBKA010000072.1:0-3293 GCA_036556105.1 Ilumatobacteraceae bacterium
TTCAGGAACTCTGACGGCTGCAACGAGAACGGTCCGATCGACACCCATGCGTTGGCGTCGTTGACTCGGTCGCCGATGCTCGGGATGAACGGGAGCAGCATCATCCCGCACGAGAACATCAGGGCCGGAAGCACGAGCCGCCGCCAGAAGTGGTACGGCACGCGCATCCCCACCCACAGGCCGACCACGCCCATCCCTGCCCACATCAGCTGCTTGTTGAAGATGCGATACGGCGACAGGCCTTGGTGGAACTGGTTGATCGACGATGCGGACAGCACCATCACGAGGCCGAGCATCACGAAGATCGCCACGACCACGGCGATGGCGTAGAACGCGCCAGTGGGTGGGGAGGTCGGTCGCGACGCCATGCGCCGCGTCGGATGCCGTCGGAGTGCCGCGGCGCGATCAAGTGCTTGTCTACGGCGATCGCCGATCACCGTCGTCGATGAGCTCATCCCGTCCCCTTGTCGCTCTCGAAGTGGGCCCTCACGAGTCGCTTGAAGTCGTCGCCGCGCGCCGGGTAGCCGCCCTGCGGATACCAGTCGAAGCTCGCGCACGCCGGCGACAACAGCACGGTGTCGCCGGGCTCGGCGCGAGACGCGGCCAGGTCGACCGCGGCGCGCATCGACGTGGCTTCGAGCACCGGGCACCACTGCTCGAACGCATCGCGGACGATCGGTGCTGCCTCGCCCAAGGCGACGACAGCCTTCACGCGCTGATGCTCGGTGGCGAGGCTGGCTAGATCGAGTCCTTTGTTGCGGCCCCCGGCCAACAGCACGATGTCGGTGAAGCCACGGATGGCCGTGAGCGCGGCGTGCGGCGTGGTGGCCTTCGAATCGTTGTACCAGGCGACGCCGGCGAACCGCCCCACCAGTTCGATGCGGTGAGGTGGGTACTCGAACGTCGCCAACGCTTCGGCAACTGCCGACTCGTCGGCCAATCCCGATTCGATCGTGATCGCAGCAGCAGCAAGCGCATCGATCACGTCGTGGGGCAGGTCGCGCGTCATCGATGCCCGTTCGGTGAGCGGCCCGCGCCGGCCCGTGAGGGTCGCCCCGTCCAGGCGATAGTCGGCATCGGTAGCACCGAACGTGACGTGCCGGCCGGCCGCCTTGGCCAAGTTGCGCATCACGACAGGATCGGCGGCGTTGCCGACGGCGACATCGGCCGGCCGGTTGTGGCGCCACATCCGCGCCTTCGACTGTTCGTACGCGTCCATCGACACGTGCCAGTTCTGATGGTCGGCGGCGAGGTTCAACCACACGGACGCGTCGCAGCGGAAGTGATCGATCCAGTTCAGCCGGAAGCTGCTGCACTCGACGACGAACGCGTCGACATCCGCGTCGAGCGTGGCGATCAACGGAGTTTCCGTGTTGCCGACCGCCGCCGCCTTCAGACCCGCGCAACGGAGCATCTCTGCTGCCATCAGCGTCGTGGTCGTCTTGCCGTCGGTGCCGGTGACCCCGAGCATCGGCCGCGGCCCGCCCGCACGCTCCTGCTCCCACTCGTAGGCAAGATCGAGCTCGGTGCGCAGCGGCTTGCCGAGCCGAACCGCCGCAGCGATCAGCGGGTGGGTTTCGGGCACGCCCGGCGCCGGACAGACGATGTCGGCGGCGGCCACGAGCTGCTCGAGCGCCACGCCGGCCGGACTGGCCACCAGCTCCGCGCCAAGAGAGCTGGCGAACGCAGCCTTGGCGTCACTCGGAGCATCGTCGGCGACGAGCACGCGGTCGCCGCGATCGTGCAACGCACGGGCGACTGCCTCACCGGTGATCGCCACGCCGTACACCAGCGCGGTACGGCTCATCGGCGCAGCTCCAGCCGCGTGAAGTCACCGATGTAGATGGCCAGGGCGACCGCGACGCAGATGCCGGCAATCAACCAGAAGCGGATGATCACTGTCGTCTCCGGCCAGCCCTTCAGCTCGAAGTGATGATGGATCGGCGACATGCGGAACAAGCGGCGCTTGCGACCCGAGGCCTTGAAGACCACCATCTGGACGGCCACCGAGCCGGCCTCCATCACGTTGATGCCGCAGATCAGGATCAGCAGGATCTGCGTGTTGGTGGCCAACGCCAGGAACGCCAACGCGGTGCCGATGCCGAGCGCGCCGACATCGCCCATGATGATCCGCGCCGGCGCGGCGTTGAACCACAGGAACCCCCCGCACGCACCGGCGAACGCCGCGGCGAGCGCGGCGAGGTCGAGCGGGTTGACGACACCCTTGCCGGCGACGCCGTAGATCTCTGGGTTACGGAACGCCCAGTAGGCGATGATCGTGAAGGCCAGGAAACCCAGCAACCCGGCGCCGGCGGCGAGGCCGTCGAGCCCGTCGGTGACGTTGACTGCGTTGGATGTGCTCCAGATCGTGACTCCGGCGAAGATCACCCAGATCGGCCACGGCACGTGCCAGCCGGGCCAGTTGTAGCGAGTGAACGAGATCGTCTCGCTGATGCCCGTGACGGCCACGAGCCACCACGCCAGGCCGATCGAGATCGCCAACGTGACATAGCCCTTCTTCTTCCAGAAGATGCCGCGGTTGTGGCCCTTGCGGACCTTGATGTAGTCGTCGAGGAAGCCCATGCCCGCCAGGATCAAGATGCCGATCCAGGCGATGGCTGCCTGGTTGGAGAACACCAGGCCGTGGCGAAAGTGGGCGACGACCCAGCCGAAGAAGGCGGCGACCACGATCGCCAAGCCGCCCATCGTCGGCGTGCCTTGCTTGTGCATGTGGTGCTCGGGCCCGAAATCGGCCTTGCCGAGGATCGGCTGACCCTTGCCTCGATTGCGGAAGAACGTGATCAGGTAACGCGTGCCGAACAGCGAGACGACCATCGAGCACACGCCGGCGATCATGAGGGCGATCACGGCAGACTCCTCAGCAGCTCGCGGGCGACGCGCCGGTCGTCGAACTCCAGCACCTGGTCGCCGATGGTCTGTGTGGCTTCGTGACCCTTGCCGGCGATGACCACCACGTCGCCGGGTCCCGCCCGGCGCAAGGCGAGCTCGATGGCCCGTCGACGGTCTGGCTCGATCACAACGCGGCCACGGTAGTCCGCAGGCACCCCCTCGACCGCGGCATTGATGATCGCCATCGGGTCTTCGGAACGAGGGTTGTCAGAGGTGATCACGACATGATCAGCAAGGCGCGCCGCCACGGCTCCCATCAGTGGGCGCTTCTCGCGATCGCGGTCGCCACCGCAACCGAAGACGACGTGGACCGCGGCGCCCGCCGACACGCGGCGCGCCGCGTCGAGTGCCTTGGCCAGCCCCTCGGGAGTGTGCGCGTAGTC
>DATBKA010000073.1:0-2400 GCA_036556105.1 Ilumatobacteraceae bacterium
CACGGTTCGAGCCGGGTGAGTGAGGTGTGCAGACCGACGACGTAGCAGTTGCCGACCGCCCCGTCGGGGTCGGTGACGAAGTGGCTGAGCCGCAACACGCAGCCGGTGGCGACGGGCTCGAGCTCCCATCGCATGTACGAGCCGGCATCGACATGCGTGTGCTCGAGGAGCATCGGTGGTTCCACACGGAGGATGGTGCACGTCATCGTCACCGGTTCGTCCCCATGGACGGCAAACACCATCTCGCCGCCCTCGCGGAGGTCGACCGTGATGTCGGCATCGAACGGCAACCACCAATCCGCCAGCCGTGCCGGATTCGTGATCGCATCCCACACGTCGCGGATCGGGTAGGGAAGGTGGCGTTCGAAGCGGATGATGCCGCCAACGGCGGTGCGCTCCAACACGCCGTCGTAGGAGGAAACGGGGACGTAGTTCATCGGGGTTCCTTTGCACTCGGGGGGATCGGTGTGGCGGTGCGTCGCAGGTGCCGCTCGAGCGAGTCGAGCCGCGCTGTCCACTCCGCTCTGTATGGCTCCAGCCACGCGTCGAGCTCCATCAACGGCTCGGGACGAAGCCGGTACAGCCGCCGCTGCGCATCCCGGCGGACCTCCACCAGCCCGGCGTCGCGCAGCACCTTGAGGTGGCGAGACACACCGGGCTGATGCATCCCAACCCGCTCGACCAGTTCGCCAACCGACCGCTCGCCAACGCGCACCGCATCGAGGATGCGCCGGCGTGTCGGTTCAGCGATCACCTCGAGGACCGCGATGTCTGCCGGCATGGGACTGAGTATACGAGATCACATATATATGTGCAACCGAATAGAAAGGCGACCTCACCTCACCGATCGCCGAGCCGGAGATGTCAGCCGATCTGTTCGGCGAGCCCGACGACGATCCCCTCGGGCCCCCGGACGTAGCAGAGCCGATAGACGTTCTCGTACTGCACCACCTCACCGACGAGCTCCGCGCCGTGGCTCTGCAAGCGGGCGACGACGTCGTCGATGTCGTCAACGGCGAACATGACGCGGCGAATGCCCAACGTGTTCGCCGGCGGATCCTTGGGCTCGGGCGTCATCGCCTTGGGCGTGTGGAACATGGTCAGCTCGATCCGGCCGTGGCCGTCCGGCGTTCGCAGCATGGCGACGTCCTGCCTCACGTCGTGGATCCCGATGATGCGCTCCACCCACTCGCCCTCGATCGGCCCCTTGCCCTCCAGCTCCATGCCAAGTTCGACGAAAAACGAGATCACCGCGTCGATGTCGTCGACCACGATCAGCACGTTGTCCATTCTTTGAATCGCCATGCAGAGTCTCCTTCTGTTGTACGGCCACATACGTTCCTCGATGACGAAGCCTTCAGCCCCAATCCTGGGCGGCAAGTAACAGCGTGGCGAGCGGCTCGAGGGCGTCGATCAGCTCATCGAGCTCGCCTGGCTCGAGGATTTCATAGGGCTTGGCGGCGAGCTGGTCAGTAATCGACTCGACCCGACGTTTGACGGCGCGACCCTGTTCGCTCAACCAGCCGTCATCGCCGATCAGGCCGCGGTCGCGCATCCCCTCGATCACCGCGGCGATCTGCGCCGCTGGGAGGTGATGGATGCGTCCGAACTTGTCGGCCGGCATGTTCATGTCGAGGGCCAACAGCACGTGCGCCTCGAGGCCACCGACTCCTTCGACCATCAGCGCGGCGATGTGCCCGTCGCCGCGATGCTCGCGCAGCAGCGAGGCTGCATGGAACAGGCGGGCCACGACCTCGTCGGGGATCGCCATAGCCCGCAACGCGGCGTACATCGGTCGACCCTCGACCGGCGCACTGGTCGCCGCCTTCAGCAACAGTTCGGCGGCGCGGTCGAATGCGGGAGCGTCGATGCGGTCGCCGAGGATCCGCCGCAGGGCCTTCACACAACCCACCCGTCGTGCAGCGATCGCCGCTTCGGGAGTCGTGGTGCGCCACACCTTCGGGATGTGGCGAGCCACCTCGCCTGGCGCGAAGTTGTAGAAGAGCGCGTCCACCACCTCCGCCGGAACGATGCCCAGCGGTGCCGCCCGTCCGGCGAAATAGGTGTCCCAGTAGTTGGTGAACCCCAGGGCGAACATCGCCACGTTGGGTTCATCGGTCGAATACGGGATGACACCTATCGGCTCGACCAGTTCGAACATCCGCCGCGCCAACGACGCCGTCATGAGCTCGCCGATCGGATCGCCATGTGGGACCTTCCTTCCGGTTTGGACGAGCGTGATGTGTGCGGCCCGTCCGCACAAAGACGTAGCACGGGTCGAGGAGTCATCGAGCGCGTTGAATCACCAGGCAACCGAGACGTGCAGTCTCCGTAAGCACGGCCCCGGCACGGGTGAATGGACGGCCAACATGCACTGAGTTTCGCACTAGGCGATGGATC
>DATBKA010000074.1:0-2274 GCA_036556105.1 Ilumatobacteraceae bacterium
GCGGCTACGCCGCGAATGTCGGCACCAGGCCTTCGCTGTCGATTCGAGCCATGATCGACTCGTGCTCGGCATCGGCGACGCCGATGGCTTCGTCGATCAGCATCACCGGGATGCCGTCGCGGATCACGTACCGGCGGCGCAGGCGCGGGTTGTACAGGCCGTCGTCGTCACCCAGGTAGTAGAGCGGACCCTTGTCTTCGGGGCAGGCGAGCACGGACAGCAAGCGCGGATCGAGAGCCATTGCCGTCATACTGTCACACACTCGTAATGAGGGCCAGGACCTCAGCGACGCGCTGGTCGCACTCGTCTCGCGTTGCCGCTTCGAGGTTCAGTCGCAACAACGGCTCGGTGTTGGACGGACGCAGGTTGAACCACCACGAGCCGCAGTCGACGGTGAGCCCGTCGAGATGATCCTGCGGGTTGCCGGCGAAGGCCTCGGCGACGTGTGCCAGCACGGCGTCGGGATCGGCGACCTGCGTGTTGATCTCGCCGCTCGACGAGTAGCGCTCGAACGGCTTGCGCACGACCGACAGCACCGTGTCGGCGCGGCTGAGCTCGGCGAGGAGGATCACGGCGGCGATCAGGCCGGAGTCGGCGCCGAAGTTGTCGCGGAAGTAGTAGTGCGCCGAGTGCTCTCCGCCGAAGACCGCGCCCGTCTCGGCCATGATCTGCTTGATGAACGAGTGCCCGACCTTCGTGCGCACGGGCACGCCGCCATGCTCGCGGATCACGTCGGGCACAGCCTTCGAGCAGATCAAGTTGTGCAACACCGTGGCGCCGGGGTGACTGCGCAGGATCGCCGCTGCCAACAACGCCGTGGTGGTGGAACCGCTGAGGCCACGGCCGGTCTCGTCGACGACGAAGACCCGGTCGGCATCGCCATCGAAGGCCAGGCCGACATCGAAGCCACCGGAGACGACGCGGGCTTGGAGGTCGCGCTGGTTGGCGGGTTGCAACGGATCGGCGGGGTGGTTCGGGAACGTGCCGTCGAGCTCCCCGTACATCACCTCCAACGTGATCTGCGGCAGTCGTTCGAACACCGCGGGCACGACCAGGCCGCCCATGCCATTGGCCGTGTCGGCAACGACCCGCAGCGGATGCATCGCGTCGCGATCGACGAACGAGACGACGTGGTCGGCGAACGCGCTGAGCATGTTGCGCGACGTGGCCGAGCCGGCCGTCAGCGCGGGGGCCGGGCCGCCGCCCTGAAGGACGGCCGCCGCAGTCGCCTTGATGTCTTCCAGGCCAGTGTCTTGGCCGACGGCGCGGGCTCCGCCGAGGCAGAACTTGGCGCCGTTGTACTGAGCGGGGTTGTGCGACGCAGTGAACATCGCTCCCGGCGCGTCGAGCTTGCCGGCGGCAAAGTAGACGAGGTCGGTCGACGCCAAGCCGAGGTCGACGACGTCGACGCCTTGCTCGAGCACGCCGCGTACGAAGGCATCGACGAGCTCGGGGCCCGAGGGGCGCATGTCGCGTCCGACGAGGATCCGTGGCGCGTTGGCGAAGCGGGCGAAGCCGACGCCGAGGGCGTGAGCGACCTCGGGATTGAGCTGCTCGGGCACTGTGCCCCGGATGTCGTAGGCCTTGACGATCGAGTCGAGGATGCGCGGATCAGTCGAAGACATGGGGGTCAAAGGCTACCATCGGGGGGTCGCGTGTCGGCCGGGACCGCAGCGTCTGGAGGCGCCCAGATCACGCTCTCGTCGGACAACGGCGCATCCAGGTCGACGACATCGTCGTCTATCTCGTCGTCTGCCTCCCAAGCCTCCGTCGGAGTCGGATCGACGATCGCGTCCGGGTCGGCCTCCCATTCCTCCCACTCGAAGCCGGCAGGTTCGAAGACCTGACCGAACGGGTGGGCGTTGGCATGGCGCACGTCGCCGCGGATGCGCAGCAGGATCAAGAAGGCGATGCCGAGGAACGTGAGGACGTACGCGCCGTAGTCGAGCCCGGAACGCTCGTACGTGAGGTGCACGTTGTTCGACGTCGGGATCACCACCATCAGGTTGGGTGCGATCCGCCACGGGCCCTCGGCGCCGCTGGCGTGCCAGTTCGGGAAGTAGCTGATCTTGACGAGCACCGGTACACCGATCTGGTCGACGCTGAAGCGCAGATCCTGATCGCCGAGCTTGACGTTGGACACCTTGACGGGGGCCAGCTGCTTGGGCTGGATCGGCTCCACGGGTTGCACGATGTCGATCTTGCGACCCGAAGCACCGGGCGCGAGGCCGTCGCTCCGCGTCTCGTCGACGGCGACGTCGATCCGCTGCCACT